>JBCCTP010000242.1:0-6989 GCA_039198505.1 Actinomycetota bacterium
AGCCGCTTCGCCGCCTCGGTGTCGTTCGATGCCGGGCCTGCGTCGAGGAGGCGCCCGTTGAGCGAGACCAGCACCGACGCGAGCGAGGCGACGTCGATCTCCGGGCGAGCTGGGCGCCCGAGCCCGGCCACCGGACCGAGCAGGACCGGGCGGTCCCCGTCGAGCCAGATGTCCGCCGCGTGGAACTCCCCATGACTGAGGTCCGCTCCGTGGAGCGTCGACAGCGCATCACCGAGGTCGACGACGATCCGTTGGATGACGTCGAGCGACGGAGCGCTCTGTGCGTCGCTCCTCGCGAGTGGGTTGAGGAGGCCGTCAGTTGGTGCCGACGCCACGACGTACGCGACCCCGGGCTCGCGCCAGGAGTCGTGCCAGGGAGCCAGGCTCGGATGACGAAGCGACGACCGGCGGCGAGCATCGAGGTCGAAGCAGCGGATGAACTCCGGGTCGTCGGCCACGCGTTCCGTGAAGGCGATGAGCATCAACTCGGCTGCGCCTCCGTCCTCCCCGGGGATCTCTCGATGACTCTCGCTCGCCCGCCGCGCTGAGTGGATCGCGGCGTCGGGTGTGCTGCGCAGAACGTCTCCGAGGACGTGCCCTCGGACGTGACGTGACGCACGGCGGACGAGCGACGGATCGTGCTGCAGGACTCGCTGTTCGAGGTCGACCAGTTCAGGGCTCGGTTCGAGCCCAGCCTCGTCGCGCAGCCGACGGCGATGGTCACGAGCGACCCGGAGGGCATCGGCGTGGCGTCCGTCGCGATAGAGCGCTGACATCAAGAGCCGGTGCGGCCGATCGCGGAACGGGTGATGCTCGGTGAGACGGCGTGCCTCGACGATGGCCGCCTCCGGCTGGTTGTCCTCCAGGTCGATCTGGACCGAGAGCTCCCGGGCGGCGGTGTGCAGCTCGTCGAGTCGAACCGCCTCGACGCGGGCCCACTCCTCGACCGCGAACTCGGCGAACGGTGGACCCGTCCAACTCGACAGCGCATCATCGAGATTCCGACGAGCGGCCGCGAGATCACCGAGTTCTAATCGGCGGCGGGCCGTCTCGAGCTGGTGCTCGAATCTCGCCGAGTCGACCTCGACGCTCCCGCAGATCGAATACCCCGACGGCTCGGTGACGACGACCTCCGTTCCCGTCGCGCCGGCGGCATCGAGGGATCGGCGCAGTCTCGCGACATACGACCGGAAGGTGTTGTCAGCGGACGGGGGCGGCGTGCCGTTCCACACCGCTTCGATCAACTCGGCGCTGGGCACCGTCTGGCCTGCCCGAAGAAGAAGAACTCCGAGGAGCCGACGCTGTCGGTGCCCACCCACCGAGACCACTCGGTCTTCGACGCGCAGCCCGATGCGGCCGAGAACGCTGCCATCGATCTTCATCGTTCGGACTCCTTCGTCGAGCGGACTCGATCACCCTCGCGTCAAGGCGTTGCAACAAGGTTGCAGCATCCGAGCGAGCCCATGGGACGAGATGGCGAGGTTGCGACCTCGTCGGCGGGGCCGGAACGGAGTCAGCCCCACCGACGAGATCAGGACGGCTCAGCTCCGTGCGTCGCAGTGGACGTTCGGGTTCCAGTTGCTGAACATGCCCGAGGGGTTCGGCTTCCAGGTCCAGGCGTGGAGGGATCGACCAGCCGACTGCGAAGGGATCCCCATCTCCTGACCGGGCACGATCCACTCGACGGCCACGAGCGTGGACTTGCCGTTCGGCAGGTGATGTGCATGGCGTTGTTCCTCGGAGGCATCGGCCGAACGTCGTGTCCGACCGATGACAACGCTGACCGACGCGGATTGCAATCGGGTTGCAGCGGTCGAAGCCGACCGGCCCGGCGGGACCCGCGACAGCTCGAATCGGGCCCGGCACCGGGTGTGCTGAAAACAGCACGTTTCGGGCCCGGCACCAGATGTGCTGAAATCAGCACGAATCGGGCCCGGCACCGGATGTGCTGAAAACAGCACGTTTCGGGCCCGGCACCGGATGTGCTGTTCAGTCGCGGTCGTCGAGGAAGGCGGCGAAGGCCTCGGCGACTCCGTCGTGTTCGGCGACGAGGCGCGACGCATCGGGGAACTCGCCCGACTCGATGTCGGCGGCATACTCGCGGAACGCCGCGACGGCGTCGTCGTACATCTCCCGGCGCCGCGACACGAAGTCCCGGTACACCTTTGCGTGACGCGGCACGTGTCCGGTGTTCTCGCCGAGGATGTCGGTGGCGAACAGGTACTGCGTGTTGCAGCCCGACCCCGACCCCATCGACATCGTGACCAGCGACGTGCGTTGCGTGAGCGCCGTGGCGATCGGCTCGGGGATCACCTCGAACTCGATGCCGAACGCGCCGGCACCCTCGTACGCCTTCATCTTCCGATACAGGTCCTTGGCCTCGTCGAAGGTCTTGCCGATCGCCCGGAAGTTCGTCCAGGTCACCTGGCTCGGCACGATGCCGATGTGGCCGACCACGGGGATGCCCTCGTCGGCCATCGCCTCGACGATCTTCAGACTCGCCGCGCAGTAGATCGCGGACGCCCCCTGTTCGAGAGCGAGGAACGCCGAACGGAGTGCCTCGTCGGCGTTGACGACCGTCCCGTAGGGGACGCCGACCTGGAAGAAGACGTTCGGTGCGGCGGCGCCGATCCGCTCGACCTGGTGACCGAACTCGGTGACCACGATGTCGATCCCCGCCTCGTCGCACGCCGCCGCCCACTCCTCGGTGGCCACGTAGACCTGGCTCAGTTGTCGGACACCGCGGAGGCCGCGGACGTCGTGGACCGACGGCCGGCTCATCGGACCGTGGCCGTGTCGCCGAGACGGTCGAGGAGACGGTCGATCGGCCACCGCTCGTCGAGCGCGGTGCGGACGAGATCGGCGTCACCGGGCGGATGGAGGCCGTCGACCGGCTGGGACCGGTCGAGATCGAGCGGCGCGTAGTAGGCCTCTGCGCTCGCCGCCACCGACCGGTCGATCGCTGTTCGGTCGGCACCAGCGCCGAGCCGCTCGAGCCACACGGGGTACAGGTGGCGGACCATCGCTCGCCGGTCGACCGCTTCGAGCGTGCGTCCCATGGTGGTGCCGACCTGCAGGAGGTTCGCGATGCGTCGGACGTCGCTGGTGCGGTTGGTGCCGGCTCCGTGGAACAGCGCGGGGTTGAAGAACACCGCGTCACCGCTGCTGAGCGGGACCTGCACGTGATGGTCGGCGAAGTACTCCTTGAAGTCATCGAGCCACCAGGCGAGGTAGCCGAGCTCGTACTTCTGCGAGTGCGGTAGGTACATCGTGGGACCGGTCTCGATCGGCATGTCGCAGTGGGCGATCGCACCCTGGAGCGTCATCAACGGCGACAGCCGATGCACGTGGGCGGGGTACCTCGCCGCCTCGTCGACCGACATGAAGCCGAGGTGGTAGTCGCGGTGAGGCGACTGCGCTTGGCCGCCGGGGTTCACGACGTTGATCTGCGACGTGATCTGGTACCCGGGTCCGAGCCACGCCTCGCACACCGTGGCGAGCATGTCGTTGGCGTAGTAGTCGACGAACACCTCGGGCGATCGCTCGGCGAGCTTCTGGAGTGCGTTCCACACCCGATCGTTCGCGCCGGCCGGCGCGAAGTGGTCGCCCGACGGTCCTCCCGCGGTGCGCTCCGACTCGATGATGTCGAAGAACTGCTCCGACGCAGCGTCGACGACCTCGGCGTCGACGGCACCGGCGATGACCACGATCCCCGGTCCCGAAAGGAAGACGCGCGACAACTCGTCGAGCACGTCGCGATGCGTCGACGGATCGTCGGGGAGCGCCCGAAGTGTCGCCGCCGAGTACACGACGGCGCCGTGGTCGATCCGTTCCGCGAACCGGTACTGGTCGATCGTCGTCGACGCCGCGCCCTGCTCGACCAGTTCGACGAAGTCGTCGATCGAGCAGGCGTCATCGCTCAGCCGTACCGTTCCCATCCCCATGCAACGGAGTGTACGACGCGGGCCCGACCCGACTGGCCGGAGGCGGTCAGTCGCGGGTGGCAGCGGCGACCAGGCCGCGGACGTCGAGACCGTGGCGACCGAGGATGTTGCCGGCCTTGGGGTCGTGGGGGAGGAACGCGGTCGGCAGACCGAGGACCTCGACCCGCTTCGCCGAGTCGGATCGGTGCACGAGATCGGCGACCGCCTGCCCGATCCCGCCGTCGCGGATGCCGTCCTCGATCGTGACGATCCGGCCGTGACGTGTCGCGTCGGTGATCATGTCGGGGTCGAGCGGGACGCAGCTGCGAGCGTCCCAGACCGAACACGCGACACCGCGGTCGCGCAGCTCGGCGGCCGCCTTCTCGGCGGTCTCGAGCATCCGTCCGATCGCGATGATGCACACGCCCTCGTTCGGATCGGCGTCGCCGTCGATCGACACCGCACGGCGAGCCGCGAGACCGGAGCCGACCTCGAGCTCCGACACCAGTCGCGCTTGTCCGCGCGGATATCGGATCACGACGGGACCGTCGTCGGCGAGCGACATCGCGTCGTGGATCATCTGGTCGAGCTCTTGTGCCGACGACGGGACGAGGACCCGCATCCCCGGCACCTTCGACAGGAGCGCCATGTCGTAGACCCCGTGGTGGCTCGCGCCGTCGGGGCCGGTGATCCCCGCACGGTCGAGGCAGAACACGACGGGAAGGCGGTGCATCGCGACGTCGTACACGACCTGGTCCCATGCCCGGTTGAGGAACGTCGAGTAGATCGCGACCACGGGACGCAGCCCGCCCATCGCCATGCCCGCCGCTGCGGTGACGGCGTGCTGTTCGGCGATCCCGACGTCGAAGAACCGGTCGGGGAATCGAGCTTCGAACGGCAGCAGGCCGGTCGGCCCGGGCATTGCCGCCGTGATGGCGACCAGACGCGAGTCGGCCTCGGCCGCCTTGATGACGGCGTCGGCGAACGCCTGGGTGTAGCCGGTGGCGACCGCCGGGGGCGGTCCGACGGCCGGATCGAACACCGGTGCGTCGTGCAGGTTCTTCTCGTCGTCGTCCTCGGCCGGTGCGTACCCGCGACCCTTCTGGGTGAGCGCATGCACCACGATCGGCCCCTCGTGGGAGAGCTCGATCGCGTTGCGGAAGGCGTGCTCGAGCTGCTCGACGTCGTGGCCGTCGAACGGTCCGATGTATCGGGCGCCGAGCGCTTCGAAGAACGACGGCGGCTGGAGGAACTCTCGCACGCCGGCCTTGAAGGCCTCCATGGCCGCCTCGGCCTGGTGGCCGACGACCGGCAGGCTCGCGAGGAAGTCCTCGAGCCGCCGCTGGCGGCGCACGTACACCGGGTTCTGGCGGATGTCGGTGAGGGCGTGCGACAGGCGATCGGTCACCCGGTCGGTGAAGCTCGGGTGATCGGCCATGAGGTCGGCGCCTTGGCTGTTGGCCGACAGGTTGGAGACCGTCGGCGCGTACGAGCGGCCGTTGTCGTTGAGGACGATGATGACCGGTCGCTTGTGGTGACCGAGGTTGTTGAGGGCCTCGTAAGCCATGCCGCCGGTCATGGCCCCGTCTCCGATCACGGCGACGACGTGGCGGTGATCGTTGGTCCCGAGGTCGCGCGCCGCCGCGATGCCGTCGGCGTACGACAGCACGGTCGACGCGTGACTGTTCTCGATGTGGTCGTGCGTCGACTCTTCGCGGCTCGGGTATCCCGACAGGCCGTTGGCTTGTCGCAGCGACTCGAACTGGGCCTGACGGCCCGTGACGATCTTGTGGACGTACGCCTGGTGCCCGGTGTCCCACAGGATCGCGTCGGTCGGTGACTCGAAGACCCGGTGGAGGGCGAGCGTCAGTTCGACCGCACCCAGGTTGGACCCGAGGTGACCGCCGACCTCGGACACGGCGCCCACGATGAAGTCGCGGATCTCTCCGGCGAGGTCGCGGAGTTCGTCCTGCGAGAGGGAGCGGAGATCGGCGGGCTCGCTGATCCGATCGAGCATCCGATCGAGCGTCATCTGCGGAACGGTACCCCGACCCCGGGAACGGGACTCACGGGAGCACCGTGACGGCCGACCGGTCGTCTCCGGTCGCTCGTCAGCCGATGCGCCGGTACAGGCTGACGTGTCGGTCGGCCGTCGCCGGGTCGAAGGGTCGCCGATCGACGTCGCCGAACCGGTCGACGAGCTCGAGCCCGGTGCCGCTCGCCATGTCGTCGAGTTCGCCGATCGAGGTCCACCGCAGGGCCCACGGGCGCAGCCGCACCCCGTGTTCCTCGGTGATGTCGACGAATTGGCCGAACGTCGTGCGTTGGTCGGCGCGGTGGTCGGAGACCGACAGCACCACTCGGTCGGCGTCGAGCGTGCGGACGCCGACCTCGTGCCCGTCGTCGACGTCGGGCGCGAGAGCGGCCTCGATGACGAGGTGGCCTCCGGGCGACAGTCGGCGCGCGACGGCCGCGACGCAGGCGGCCTGGCGATCGAGCTCGATGAGGTTGAGGAACGTGTTGTACGCGGCGAACACGACGTCGAATGGTCCGTCGGGGAGCCCGTCGACCATGTCGCCGAGGACCGTCGTCACGAGGTCGCCATCGGTCGCTCGGCGGAGACGGTCGAGCATCGCCTCGCTCGCGTCGAGTCCGGTGACCGCGACGCCTGTGCGAGCGAGGGGGATCGCGAGCCGACCCGTCCCGACGCCGAGTTCGAGAGCGGTCGGAGGCTGGTCGGGAGCGTGTGGATCGTCGGCCCCGTCTCGGGCGTCCGCGAGCGAGCGGATCAACTCGACGGTGGCCCCGACGTCGGTGACGTCGGCGTACCACTCGTCATACACGTCGGCGAAGCCGTCGCCGTAACTCTCGCTGCGGAAGCCGCGCACCCGCGCAGGCTGTCGCTTCGCCGAGCCGTCCGCAACCCGAGCGGTGTCGATCGGCTCTAGCGTGGCGCGATGCGCTCCGCCGTCGCGTCCGCCGTCGATCGCTCCGGTGGGTCGGCCGTCGAGTCGGACATCACGGTCACGTACCTCGACCACGCCGCCTCTACTCCGATGCGGCCCG
>JBCCTP010000243.1:0-6959 GCA_039198505.1 Actinomycetota bacterium
ACTCGTCGGGGGCGAGGCCACGACGCTTCGCGACGTCGTCGGGACGCTGCAGCGACTTGAGACCGTGGATGGTCGCACGCGCGACATTGATGTGGTTGGCCGAGCCGAGCGACTTGCACAACACGTCGTGGACGCCGGCCTCTTCGAGGATGACGCGGGCAGCGCCACCGGCGATGACCCCCGTACCTTCGGCGGCGGGCTTGATCATGACGCGCCCACCACCGGTCCGTCCGAGGACCTCGTGGATGATCGTGCCACCGGCCATCGGCACGGTGAACAGATTGCGGCGCGCCTCCTCGGTGCCCTTCTGGATCGCCAGGGGCACTTCCTTGGCCTTGCCGTAGCCGAGGCCGACCCGGCCGTTGCCGTCGCCGATCACCACGAGCGCGGTGAACGAGAAACGACGACCGCCCTTCACGACCTTGGCGACGCGGTTGATCGTGATGACGCGGCTCTCGCGCAGACCGTCGGGATCGGGCTCGCGCTCGCGGCCACCGCGGTTGTCACGGTTGCGGTTGTTGTCTCCGAATGCCATCAGAACTCCAGTCCGGCGTCACGGGCGGCGGCGGCCACGGCGGCGATGCGGCCGTGGTACGCGAAGCCGCCTCGATCGAACACGACCTTCTCGACGCCGGCGGCCTTGGCCCGCTCGGCGACGAGCTGACCGACCTTCTCGGCGGCGGCGACCGAGCCGGTGCCACCCGCGGACCGCAGGTCGGCCTCGTTGGTCGACGCAGCGGCGACGGTGACGCCCTGGTCGTCGTCGATCACCTGCACCGTGAGGTGCTTGTTGGAACGGAACACGGCCAGGCGCGGGCGCTCGGCGGTGCCGTGGATCTTCTTGCGGACGCGACGGTGACGACGAATCCTCGACGTCCGACGCTGCTCTGCGATCTTGCTCATCTCAGACGCTCTCTCTCAGCCGGTCACTTCTTGCCGGCCTTGCCGGCCTTGCGCAGGATGCGCTCACCGGCGTAGCGGACGCCCTTGCCCTTGTAGGGCTCGGGCTTGCGGATGCTGCGGATGTTGGCGGCCACCTGACCGACGACTTCCTTGTCGATGCCGTTGACGACGATCTGCGTCTGCTGCGGCACGTCGAAGGTGATGCCCTCGGGGGCCTCGACGTCGACGGTGTGGCTGAAACCCAGGTTCAGGCGCAGCTTGCTGGGACCCTGCGGTTCGGCGCGGTAGCCGACGCCGTGGACCTCGAGCTCCTTCTTGAAGCCCTCGGTCACGCCGATCACCATGTTGTTGACCAGCGAGCGGGTCAGGCCGTGCATGGCCTTGGTCTTGTTCTCGTCGTCGGGGCGGCTGACCGTGAGCACGGTGCCGTCGAGGGCGACCTCGATGGTGCCGGGGATCTCACGCTCGAGCTGGCCCTTCGGGCCCTTCACCGAGATCGTGCGACCGGACAGCGTGACGTCGACACCCGAGGGGACCTCGATGGGTGCGTTACCGATGCGGGACATGTCGTTGCTTCTCCCCCGTCACCAGACGTAACAGAGGACCTCGCCGCCGACCTTGCGCTTGCGCGCTTCGCGGTCGGTCATGAGGCCGTTGGAGGTGGACAGGACGGCGACCCCGAGTCCGCCGAGCACACGGGGCACGGCGTTGGACTTGCGGTACACCCGCAGGCCGGGGGTCGAGATCCGACGCAGGCCCGTGATGGTGCGCTGGCGATCGTCGGAGTACTTCATCTGGATGGTGAGGACCTCGCCGACGCCCTTGGGCGACGGAGCGGTCTCGAAGCCGGAGATGTATCCCTCGGACTCGAGCACCTTGGCGAGGGCCACCTTCTGCTTCGACGACGGCATGGCCACCTCGTCGTGCATCGCCGTGTTGGCGTTGCGGACGCGGGTGAGCATGTCGGCGATGGGATCGGTCAGCATGTGTCTTCGCTCCTCTCGTTCCCGCCGCTCACCAGGAGCTCTTCGTCAGACCGGGGATCTCGCCGGCGTGCGCGAGCTCGCGCAGGCACACACGGCAGAGGCCGAACTTGCGGTACACCGAACGGGCGCGACCACACCGACGGCAGCGGGTGTACGCGCGCACCTTGTACTTCGGCTTGGCGTTGGCCTTGTTGATGAGTGCTTTCTTCGCCATCTCTGATCAGCTCACTTGCTCTTCTTGCCGAAGTGGGGGCGCTTGCGGCGCTTCTTGCGGGGGGCGTTCTCGGCGTCGGCGCCCTTCTTGAACGGGAAGCCGAACGCATCGAGGAGTGCGTAGCCGGCGTCGTTGTCGGTCGCCGTGGTGACGATGGTGATGTCCATGCCACGGGGGCGGTCGACCTTGTCGGGATCGATCTCGGCGAACATCGTCTGCTCGTTGAGACCGAACGTGTAGTTGCCCTGGCCGTCCCACGAGTGGGCCGGGAGACCACGGAAGTCACGGATTCGGGGAATGGCGACCGAGATCAGACGGTCGAGGAACTCCCACATCCGATCACCGCGCAGGGTGACCTTCGCACCGATCGCCTGGCCCTCGCGGAGCTTGAAGTTGGCGATCGACTTCTTGGCCCGGGTGACGATGGGCTTCTGGCCGGAGATGACCGTCAGGTCGGCGACCGCACCCTCGAGGAGCGACGGCTGGCCGGCGGCGTCGCCGACGCCCATGTTGATGACGATCTTCTCGATCTTGGGGACCTGCATCACGTTCTGGACGCCGAGGTCGGTGGCGAGCTTCGCTGCGATCTCGTCGCTGTACCGGGCCTTCAGGCGGGGGACAACGGTCGCAGGAGCGGTGGCGGTGTCGGTCATCAGATCTCCTCCCCGCTCGGGCGGGCGATGCGCACCTTGTTGCCGTCGTCGTCGACCTTGTAGCCGACGCGGACCTTCTGGCCGTTGTGCACGAGCATCACGTTGGACGCATCGATCGGCATGTCCTGCTCGATGATGCCGCCCTGCTCGTTGGCCCGGCTGGGACGCGTGTGGCGGTGAGCGGTGTTGACGCCGTTCACCACGATCTTGTTCTGCTTGGGCAGCACGGACTCGATCTCGCCCTGCTTGCCCTTGTCCTTGCCGGTGATCACCTCGACGGTGTCACCCTTGCGCAGCTTCATCTCAGAGCACCTCCGGTGCGAGCGACACGATGCGCATGAACTTGCGATCGCGCAGCTCGCGGCCGACGGGCCCGAAGATGCGGGTCCCGCGCGGCGTCAGGTCGTCCTTGATCAGCACCGCCGCGTTCTCGTCGAAGCGGATGTAGCTGCCGTCGGGACGACGCTTCTCCTTCTTGGTCCGGACGACGACGCACTTGACGACCTCGCCCTTCTTCACACCGGCGCCGGGCATCGCGTCCTTGACCGTGGCGACGAACACGTCGCCGATCGAGGCGTACCGGCGGCGCGTGCCACCGAGCACCTTGATGCACAGCACTTCCTTGGCGCCGCTGTTGTCGGCGACGCGCAGTCGTGATTCCTGCTGGATCATCGGGATCTCGCCGTTCTCACTTGGCGCGCTCGAGCACGTCGGTGACGCGCCAGCGCTTGGTCTTCGACATCGGGCGGGTCTCCATGACCCGCACCTTGTCGCCGATGTTGACGTCGTTCGTCTCGTCGTGAGCGTGGAGCTTCTTCGTGCGGAGAACGAACTTGTTGTACTTCGCGTGACGCACGCGATCGACGACGGACACGACGACGGTCTTGTCCATCTTGTTGCTGATGACCGTGCCTTCGCGGATCTTTCTGGCGGCCCGCTCGGCCGTCTCGGTGGCGGTGTCGGTCGTTGCTGCTTCGTCTGCCATGTTCCTCAGCTCCCTGCCTCGGCGGCCGCGATCTCCTTGTCACGGATCATCGTGTTGATCCGGGCGATCTGGCGGCGCACCTTCTTGATCTCGGCCGTGTTCTCGAGCTGGCCCGTGGCGTTGCGGAAGCGAAGGTTGAGCGCTTCCTGCTTCGTGGCCTTGAGCTCGTCGACGAGCTCACCCATCGAGAGCTCGGCGAGGTCGTTCTTCTTCTTCGCCATCAGACGATGTCCTCTCGGGTGATGACCCGCGCCTTGATCGGCAGCTTCTGGATCGCCTTGTTGAGAGCGATCTTCGCCTGCGCCTCGTCGGGGAACGACAGCTCGAACAGCGTGCGGCCCGGCTTGATCACGGCGACCCAGAACTCGGGGTTGCCCTTGCCCGACCCCATGCGGGTCTCGGCCGGCTTCTTGGTGACCGGCTTGTCGGGGAACACGTTGATCCAGACCTTGCCGCCACGCTTGATGGAGCGGGTCATGGCGATACGTGCCGCCTCGATCTGACGGGCGGTGAGCCAACCCGGCTCGAGCGCCTGGATGCCGTATTCACCGAAGGACAGGCCGGTGCCTCCCTTGGCGAGGCCGCGGGTGCGGCCACGGTGGTGCTTGCGGTGTGCGACCTTGCGGGGCATCAACATCGCGGTGTCTCCTCGTCTCTTCTCTCGCCGTCTCGATCGATCGGCTCAGTCGCTCGACCGCATGTGCGGCGTCTCGGACGACTCGTCGCCGGTCAGCTTCTCGATCGCCTCTTCCTCGTCGAGCAGCTTCTCGAGCTCGGGATCGGCCTCACGGACCAGCGGCTGGGTCTCGGTGGGCGGCGCCTCGGTCGGAGCGCGACCACCGCCGGCCGGAGCCGGGCCACCGGACGACACGACCTTGCGGGGTCCGGCATCTGCGGTCTGACCCGACGTCTCGCCCACGGCCATGGCCGCCTCACGAGCGATCTTGTCGTCGGTCATCTTCTTGTACGGGGTGATGTCGCCGCGGTACAGCCAGACCTTCACACCGACGCGGCCGGACGTGGTCTTGGCCTCGCGCATGCCGTAGTCGATGTCGGCGCGCAGCGTGTGCAGCGGCACCCGCCCCTCGCGGTACCACTCGGTCCGGCTCATCTCGGCGCCACCCAGGCGGCCCGAGCACTGCACGCGGATGCCGAGGGCGCCGGCGCGCTGCGCGTTCTGCACGGCTCGCTTCATGGCCCGACGGAAGGCGATGCGGTTGACCAGCTGGTCGGCGACACCCTGCGCGATGAGCGCGGCGTCGAGCTCGGGGGTCTTGATCTCGACGATGTTGAGCTGGACCTTCTGGTTGCCCGTGATCTCGGTGATGAGCTTGCGCAGCTCGTCGGCCTGGGCGCCGCGACGACCGATCACGATGCCCGGACGGGCCGTGTGGACGTCGACGCGCAGCTTGTCACGGGTGCGCTCGATCTCGATGCGGCTGATCGCCGCCGACTCGAGCATCGTCATGATGCGGTCGCGGATGGTCCAGTCCTCGGTGAGGTACTGCTTGTAGTCGCGCTCGCTGAACCAGCGGGACTTCCACTCGGTGGTGACGCCGAGGCGGAAGCCATAGGGGTGGATCTTCTGACCCATCAGTCGTTCTCCTCGTCGTCGTTGGTGGCGGAGCCCGGGGCGGCGAAGCCCGCAGCCTCGGCCGACTCGACCGTGTCGAACCAAACCTCGGCCTTGGTGGCCTTGTAGTACCGGCTGTCGGGGGTGTGGTAGAGCATCGACTGTGCGTTGCCCTTGATCGGGAAGCCCTCGGGAGCCTCGCTCACGTCCTCGAGCGGGGCCCGTGAACCGGGGCCGTGCGGCGACTCGTCCTCGGCGTTGATCTCGCCGTCGTCATCCGCGTCACCCTCTGCGTACTCGGCAGCTGCCTCGTCTTCAGTGGCTCCCTCGTCGTCCGCTTCGCTTCCTCCTCGCGACGCGTCCGACTCGTCGCTGGCGCTTCCCTCGTCGGCTGTGGCCTCGTCCTCCGACGCGTCCACCGCGTCCTCATCGGTCGCATCAGCCTCGGCGGCGCGAGCACGGCTGCGCTCGACTCGGGCGCGGCGGCTGGCGGCCGAGCTCTGCGGGCGACCGGAACCGGACGACCGCTCCTGACGGGCCTGGATGATCTCGATCCGCTCGTCGCTCATGCGGGCGACGATGACGGTGATGTGGCAGGTGCGCTTGTTGATGCGCGTCGCCCGGCCGCGAGCACGGGGGCGGAAGCGGCGCAGCGTCGGGCCCTCGTCGGCGAAGCAGGCGAGGACGAACAGCTCCTCGGCGTCCTGGTCGTCGTTGTTGACGGCATTGGACACCGCCGACGCCAGCACCTTGCGGACGTCCTTCGCGATGTGGCGGTCCGTGAACTGCAGGACCTCGTCGGCCGTCTGCACGTCGAGGCCACGGATGAGGTCGAGGACCGCCCGGGCCTTCGACGCCGACGACCGGACGTACTTGGCGGTGGCCTTCGTGCCGACGCGCTCGCCCGCGACATAGGACTTCTCGTTGAGCTTCGGTCCGGTCATCGCCGGGCGCCCTTCTCCTGGCCGGCGTGGAACCGGAACGTGCGGGTGGGGCTGAACTCGCCGAGCTTGTGGCCGACCATCGACTCGGTCACGTAGACCGGAACGTGCTTGCGGCCGTCGTGGACGGCCAGGGTGTGGCCGACCATGTCGGGGATGATGGTGGAGCGACGGCTCCAGGTCTTGATGACCTTGCGCTCGCCGGCGGCGTTCTGCTCGTCGATCTTCTTGAGCAGGTGCTCGTCGACGAACGGGCCCTTCTTGAGACTGCGTGCCATGTGAGTGATGCCTCTCTCAGTGACGCACCGCGATCAGCGGCGGCCACCCTTTCCGGTGCGGCGACGGCGGACGATGAGCTGCTGCGAGCTCTTCTTCTTGTTGCGGGTGCGGCCCTCGGGCTTGCCCCACGGCGACACGGCCGGACGACCACCCGAGGTGCGACCCTCACCACCACCGAGCGGGTGGTCGACGGGGTTCATGGCGACGCCGCGGGTCTGAGGGCGCTTGCCCTTCCAGCGGTTGCGGCCGGCCTTGCCGACCTTGATGAGCTCGTGCTCGGAGTTGCCGACCTCGCCGACGGTGGCGCGGCAGTCGATGAGCACGCGGCGCATCTCGGTCGACGGCATGCGGAGGGTGGCGTAGTCGCCCTCCTTGGCCACGAGCTGGACGGCGATGCCGGCCGAGCGGCCGATCTTGCCGCCGCC
>JBCCTP010000244.1:0-6957 GCA_039198505.1 Actinomycetota bacterium
GGGCGCGCGCAGTCGCCCGCGAGACGGATGTCACGTCGGATTCGGAAGCGAACGTTTCCGAACTTCGTCTACGGTCACGTCCGCCCGCCGACACCGAAGGACGCCTCGTGAGAATCGCCACCCAGCTCCAGCCGCAACACGCCAGCTACGCCCAGATCCGGGAAGCCGCCATCCAGGCCGAGGAACTCGGCGCCGACGCCATCTACAACTGGGACCACTTCTACCCCCTCTACGGCGAGCCCGACGGCGAGCACTTCGAGGCCTGGACCATGTTGGCGAGCTGGGCCGAGGTGACGAGCCGGGTCGAGATCGGCTGCCTCGTCACCTGCAACAGCTACCGGAACCCCGAGCTGCTGGCCGACATGGCCCGCACCGTCGACCACATCTCCGACGGTCGTCTCGTGATGGGGATCGGCGCCGGATGGTTCCAGCGCGACTACGACGAGTTCGGCTACGAGTTCGGCACCGCCGGCAGCCGGCTCCACGCGCTGCGCGACGACCTGCCCCGGCTGATCAGCCGCATGGCCGCCGGCAACCCGTCACCGAACCGCCGCATCCCGGTCCTCATCGGTGGGGGCGGCGAGAAGAAGACGCTCGACTACGTGTCGCGGTACGCCGATGTCTGGCACTCGTGGTGGAACGACGAGTGGGCGCACAAGAACGGCGTGCTCGAACAGTGGTGCGCCACCAATGGCCGCGATCCGAGCGAGATCCAGCGCTCCGTCGGCGTCGACACCGACAACGTCGACGACTGGGACGCACTCTTCGCCGGACTCGCCGAGGCGAACGTCCACGAGATCACCATCGGCCGCGGCGGCCCCGACTACGACCTGACCGACCTCGCCCGCTTCACCGACTGGCGCGACAGTCTCTGAACGTCAAGGCGGCCGACGAGCCCAGAGCATCGTTGGCTACCCCGGATGACTGTCCGCGGCATCCCACGCGACCGCACCCGAGAGCCAGTGCGTCAGCCTCCCTCCCGACTCGGGCGGTTGACGCGGAGGTGTTGCGAAAGTGGAGTACGGCCGGCAGCGGATCAGGAGTCGGTCCTCCTCCTCGGCCATCCGCTCGACGATCGGGCGCGCCGCCGGGTCGAGCTCAGCACCCGACATGCGGGCTCCGACGGCCATCATCACGTCGACGGTCAACGATCGATCGCGGTCGACGACGGCGTCGCAGTACACCTGGAGGTAGCCGACCGGCCACTGCTCGTCGAGCACGCACAGGGCGACCTTGCCCGATCGCTCCACGGCCGCCGCCTTGGCTCGACCCGCCATGGTGGCGATGAGCAGTTGATCGTCCGAAGTCGGCACGTAGTACACCACCGACATCGCCGGCCCGTCCGATCGGCGGGCGTACCCGAACACACACGTGCGATGGGTCCGCACGAACGCCCGTCGCTCGGACGGAAGCATGTCGCGATCGGTGGGGAGCGCGAACGGTTGCGTCGACATCGAGAGGAGCGTGGCGCTCATCGACCGACCTCCGCACGCTGTGGGTGCGAACCTTCGCGCTCGTGCGCTGCGGGCGACCGCCCGTCGGGGGGCCAGGGTTCGAGACCGCTGTCGAGCGGCACGTCGAGACACCGCACGAGCTGCGACATCATCGTCCAGCACGCGATCGTCGCGACGAGCGCGAGCCGCTGGCCATCGGTCAGGAACGAGATCGCACAGTCGCTCCACGTTTCGTTCGAGATCGTGCCGGTGGTGACGAACTCGTCGGTGGCGCGGAGCGCGGTCCGGTCGGCCGGCGACCAGTGATCGTGCGCCTCCCACTCCCTGACGGCCAGGAGTTCCGTCTCGTCGACCCCGAAGAGTTGGGCGATGTGCCAGTGCTGGGACCACTCGTAGACCCCTCCGTTCGCCCAGCCGATCCGCATGACGACCAACTCACGCAGTCGGGCATCGAGGGCGTCGTCGGACATGAGCGAGTCGACGACGTCGTTGACCGCCTTGGCGTATGTCGGCCGGTGAAGGAGGGCGCGATACACCGACGACTGCGCCTTGAGCTCGACGATGCCGATCGAGTCGGCGGCCGTGAGGGCGTCGCCGAGCGGAAGGAGAGAGATTCGTTCCTCGCTCATCGGGTCACACCATGAAGCTCTGGATCGGCTGATCGAGCAGGGTCCTCCCGTGATCGGCATACCGGGTCTCGCGGTCGAAGATGATGTGATTCGACCCGGTCGTGATGTCCCGCAACGCACGTTGGATCGGACTCTCGAGTCGAAGTCCACCCGCACCGGTGACCGACACGATGTCCTGCACCGCCTCACGGCACATGAAGACGGCGTGCGCCATCCGGCTCAGCCAGCCACTGCGCGTGTCGGGCGATGCGGCGTTGCGCTGCTCCATCACGTCACGGAGCACGTCGCGGAGGAGCAGCTCGGCCGCCTCGATCGTGAGCGCCGCAGCGGCGACGACCGAGGGCTTGCCCTCGTTGGTCATCACACCACCGGCACGCTGCACGTTCGCAGCGATCTTCGCCTTGGTCTGCGCGCAGTACTCGTCGAGTGCGCCCTGCGCCGCCCCGAGCACCGACAGCGCGGAGGCGAACCCGAGGATCGGCGTCAGGGGCGTCCGGTAGATCGGCCCGTCGTGGAACCGCGACGCGCTGACCCCGTTGATCAAGCCGATCATGTCGACGGTGCGACCCTCGGGGACGAACACGTCGTCGATCACCAGGTCGTACGACCCGGTCGAGCACATGCCCGCGACGAACCAGGTGTCGACCGCCTCGACCTCGTCGCGGGGCACGGCGAAGAACTGCGGTGCCGGCGTCCCGTTCTCGTCGGTGTTCATCGCTCCGACCATCACCCAGTCGGCGTGGACGATCCCCGTGCCCCACTGCCACGTCCCGCTCAGCCGGTAGCCGCCGTCGACGCGCTCGGCAGATCCACCGGCCATGCTGAGCGAACCCGGGGCGAGCACGTACGGCCGGTCGGCGAACAGCTCCCGCTGGAACGGCTCGGGGAACCCGCAGAACCAGTAGCAGTGCTCGATGTAGAAGGCGACGAGCCACCCCATCGAGGCATCGGCACGCGAGAGGATGAGCGAGACCTCGAAGAAGGTGTCGAGGTCGGCCTCGTGGCCTCCGAGCGACTCGGGCACCATCAACGCGAACAGACCGCTCTCCCTCACTGCGTCGATGACCTCGTCGAGCGGTCGACGGGCGATCTCGGCCTCTCGCGCCGTCGCACGGATCAGCGGTACGAGCCCCTCGGCAGCTGCGACGAGTCGATCGTGATCGAGCCGCTCGGTCGCGACGGCACGGGTGAAGTCGGTGTCGAGCTGCGTCGACATGATCACCCTCCCACCGTCGGCGGCAAGCCCACGGGCGGGGCCTTCTCGGCGATGACGACGTGACGGATCTGTGTGCCCACGTTTTGCGGGACGAGCAGGTCCTCGACGGTTGCGTTCATGGTCGGCTCCTTGCCTCTCTCGGCGGATGTGGTTCGATGGATGCGCTTCGGTGGTCGCGAGCGGTTGGTTGCGTCGCGTCGAAACAGATCGTCTTCCACCGCCCGGAGACCAGGCCGCGCCATGGACGACAAAGACCGACCCGTTGACGCCACACCGCACGATCCGTCGATGCTGGCGAATCTGCTCACCGCTGCGGCCGGGTACGCCGTGCAGCGAGGCATCGCCGTCGAGCTCGTCGCCGAGGCCGCCGACATGGAGCCGCACGCGTTGATCACCGCACCCGAGCGCGTCCCGGAGCACGCGGTGTCGCGTGTCCTCGATCTGCTGAGCGACCACTTTCCCGACGAGCCGGTCGGCGTCGCGATGGCAGCGTCGACGCCGCTGCACTTCCTCGGCCCCCTCGAGGCGATGGCGCGGCTCGTGCCCGATCTCCGCGAGGGCGTCGAGTTGTTCGTGCGGTTCCGGAGCGTGCTGTCGACCAGCGCCGTCCTGGAGCTGGTCGAGGAGCCACCGGGTCCGCTGCTCCGGCTCGACCATCCGAACGACCGAGTGTTCGGTCCGCAGAGCGCCGAGATGGGGCTGACGATGAGCGTCCGGGCGATCGACGAGGTGTTGGGTGTCCCCGATGCCGTCCGCACGGTGTGGTTCGGCCACCCGCCCACCGCGCCGGTCGACCGGTACTCCGAGTTCTTCTCGGTGCCGCTCCGATTCGACGCGCCCTACAACGCCGTGCTGCTCCGAGCCGATCGGCTCGACGCACCCGTCGATCCGGACGCCGGGGCGCGACTGCGCGTCGTGCGGGCGCATCTCGAGCTGGTCCGGCGGCGACTTGACCAGCAGGGGGATCCCCCTGAGCTGCAGCCGATCCGTGATGCGGCGACGCAGAACGCGGCGCGGGGCGAGTTCAGCGCCTCGGCCCTGGCGCATCTCCTCGGGATGAGCGTTCGCACACTGCAGCGGCGCGTCGACGATCTCGGCACGTCGGTGAGCGCGGTGATCGACGACGTTCGCGAGGCGACGGCACGACAGCTGATGTCCGACCCCGACCTCACGCTGCTCGACATCGCTCTCTCCCTCGGCTACTCGGGTGAGAGCACGTTCCGACGGGCGTTCCGCCGGTGGACCGGACAGAGCCCCGCGACGTACCGGCGAGAACAGTTCCGAGCGAGACGCTGAGGTCGGACGCCACTGCGCCGAGACGATGAATCCCCCTGCTCAGCAGCGGTACGGATGGTGTCTCGGCGCCTCAAGAATCGCTCAAGGACGGCGCTATCGTGCCGATCGTTGTTGTGGAGCACGGCGCAACGTCGTGACGACGATGCCGCATCCTGATCTGCTCGACACCATCCCCCACCTGCGAGTTCGCGGTGGTGTCGTCGTCGGCGGCGGACCGGACCTCGAACGCGAACTCGGCTGCTCCCCGGAGCCGCTCCTCGGCCCGCTGACGGCGCTCGGCAGGCGGCTCGACGACGTGTCGTACGACGAGCTGATCGCAGACGAGGCGACGCTCCGAGTCAGGTTCGGCCCCGAGGTGCTCGACCGACCGGTGCGGCTGCGTCGGATCGGCGTCGACGGCGACGACGTCCTCGTCGAGGTGCGGTCGCTGGCCGACGAGTTCCGCCTCGAGCGGCTCCTGCGACGTGGCGAGTACGGGCACATCCTGCTCGACGCCGACGTCCAGCCGCTCTGGTCGATGACGTCGAACGAGCTGGCCGAGGTCTTCCCCGGGGACGATCCGACCGAGTGGATCGAGCTGATGGATCCCGACGACATGACGACGCTCGGCAAAGCCATCTACGCCGTCGGCGCCGACCCGAACGAGCGGCGCGTCGTCTCGCACCGACTGTCGACCGATCGCACCTACACGATCATCGACACCGTCGAGTCCGCCATGCACGACCCCGACCTGCGCGGCGTGCTGGTGCGCAGCCGGCTCGGTGATGCCTCGAAGACGACCGACGGCGGCCCGACCGGCTTCACCGGCCTGATCGTGTCCGATCACGTACCGATCGGTGTCGCCGTCGCGTCGCCGGAGGGACGCATCCTGCACCGGAACGCCACCGCCGCCGAGTTCGTCGGCGCCCGGACCGGACAGCTGCTCGTCGCACTGCGAGACGGCGGCGACGCACCGAATGGCGCTGCGAGCCCGGAGCCGGTCGAGGCCGTCCTCGACGGGCTCGCCGCCGACCAGAAGGCCGACGTCCGCCGGATCTTCCTTGCGGCCGCCGCCGGGACGGCCGGACATTGCACGATCGACTCGCCGACCGACGCCGATCGTGCACTGCGAATGTCCGCGTCTCCCGCCCCTGGGCGGACCGTGGTGGTCACCATCGAGGACACGACCGAACTCGCCGAGGCCGAGCGCGCACTTCGGGCCTCGAACCGGTTGCTCGAGGCGATCGATGCGAACGCGTCCGAGATCGTGATCGTGTTCGACGCCGACGGCGGGCGCCGCTACGTGAGCTCGTCGGTCGATCGGTTCCTGGCCTCGCACGCCGAGATCGAGCACGAGGACGACCTCCTCGCCGTCGCCGATCCCGCCGATCGATCGGCGCTGGGCGACCTCGTCCGACGCGTCCGCTCCGAGCCGGCGTCGTCACGACACATCGAGTTCCGGGTCGTGACCGGTGACGGCACCGGCAGCCGCTGGCATCACGTCACCGCGACGAACCTGCTGGACGACCCCGACGTGCAGGGTCTGCTCATCGTCATGAGCGATGTCCACGAGCGACACCTCGCCGAGCGCGAGCTGCACTTCAAGGCGACGCATGACGCGCTCACGACACTGCCCGATCGAGCGTCACTGCACACGCAGCTCGAATCGCTGCTGCGTACGGCCGAGTCGACAGGGGACCGCACCGCGCTCATCTTCTGTGACGTCGACAACTTCAAGCTCATCAACGACAGCGCCGGCCATCGGGTCGGCGACGCCGTGCTCACCGAGGTCGCGAGCCGCTTGCGCGGCGCGATCCGCTCGGGCGACGTCGTGGGACGGTTCGGCGGCGACGAATTCGTCGTGGTGGCTCCCGACGTGGAAGGCGAGGACCACGCCCTCGCACTCGCCCAGCGAGTGTTCGACGCCGTCGTCGGGTCAGCGGTCTGCGGTGACGTCGACGTGACGATCGGGTTGAGCATGGGCGTCGCCGTGACCGACGCCGACTGCACCGCGGCGGCCGGACTGTTGCACCGCGCCGATCTGGCCATGTACGAGTCGAAGCGTCGGGGACGGGGACGCATCTCGCAGTACTCCCCCGGCCTCGACACCTCCGGCGCCGGAACCGCGAGCCTGCGGAGCGATCTACGCGCCGCGCTCGACACCGGACAACTCCGAGTGCACTACCAGCCGATCGTGGCGCTGCAGCCCGATCGCGCTCACGGCTTCGAGACCCTGGCTCGCTGGGATCACCCGAGCGAAGGGCTGATCGACGCTCGTCGATTCCTGTCGGTCGCCGAGAGCGCCGGCATGATCCGCGAGGTCGGCGGCGCACTGGTCGCGTTGGCGTGCGACGGCGCCAACCGGTGGCTCGCCGACGGAGAC
>JBCCTP010000245.1:0-6932 GCA_039198505.1 Actinomycetota bacterium
GACGACTTCGAGCAGCAGGTCCACGCGATGTATCCCCGCATGGCACGCATCGAGATCACCCCGACCTGGGCGACGGTGTACGACTTCACCACACGGCTCCCGAAGACGCTCGCCGATCTCGCCGACTGACGTCGCAGTCGGCGCGGGGTCGCATCTCAGAACGTCTCGTCGCCGGGCAGGTCGGCGGCCTGGCGGATCCACGTTCGCAGCCGGTCGTCGTCGAGATCGTCGTTCTCGCGCAGGTTCGAGTAGCGGACGCGTTCGTACTTCGATGTCTCGGGTGGTGGTGGATCGAGTTCGCCACCGTTGAGCCAGGTGACCTTCACGTACTTGTCGAAGCAGTGCAGGCTGAGGAACCATCCGTTGTCCTCGATGCCGTAGAACGGAGAGTTCCACCGCACCGCCATGCGGACATCGGGCACCACCTCTCGAACGAGCTGATCGAGGTGGCGTCCGATCCGACCCTTCCAGCCAGGCATCGCGTCGAGGTACGCGCGCACCGGTGCGTCGCCGTCGCCCTTCGGGATCTGCGGGTTACCGCCCGACAGCAGCTTGACCTCGCTCGTCTTCCTGTTCGTCATCGCCGCGGTTCTCACTCGGGTCGCTGTTGGATGCGGATCATGTTGCCCGCCGGGTCGCGAACGGCGCAGTCGCGGAGGCCGTACACCTGGTCCATCGGTTCCTGCACGATGTCGGCGCCAGCGGCCTCGATCTTCTCGAAGACGCTGTCGAGGTCGGGCGTCGCCAGGTTCACGCCGGCGTAGGTGCCCTTGTCCATCATCGATCGGACCATCGCTCGCTCGGCGTCGGTGATCGACGGATCGGGCGTGGGCGGTTGCAGCACGATCGACGTGTCGGGCTGCTCTCGTGGACCGACCGTGATGAATCGCATCTCGGGCGTGCCGACGTCGAGGCGGACCTCGAACCTCAACACGTCGGTGTAGAACGCGAGCGACTCGTCGGGGTCGCGGTGGGGGAGAAAGCTCTGGTGGATCGTCAACTCCATGCGCCCGACGCTAGATCTCGGCCGTCGAACCGGCTTCTCGATTCCTGACCGGCTTCGTCACGCGCATCGCGACGCATGGCGCAACGGCCGAGACCCACGCGGGCGGGTTCACCCGGTACTCCGATGGTGGGACCCCGACCAGCTCGGCGAACCGCGTGCTGAACGCCCCCAGCGACGAGAACCCGACGGCGAAGCACACGTCTGTCACGGTCAGATCGGTGCTGCGGAGCAGTGCCATCGCACGCTCGACTCGACGAGTCATGAGATAGCTGTAGGGCGGCTCGCCGTACTCGTCCCGGAAACGCCGACTGAAGTGCCCCGACGACATCCCCGCCTGGCGAGCGATCGCCTCGACG
The DNA here is from genome assembly GCA_039198505.1 of Actinomycetota bacterium. Lineage (GTDB taxonomy): Bacteria > Actinomycetota > Acidimicrobiia > Acidimicrobiales > Ilumatobacteraceae > Ilumatobacter_A. Next base: position 1,363 of record JBCCTP010000245.1, read on the forward strand.
TCGAGCGGCTCGGCGAACTCTCGATCGATCCGATCCTTCGCTCGCCGAAGCAGGACGAGGTCCGGCCGCACGGTCGCGCGCCGTTCGACCATGTGCGCGGTCACTTCCCCGAGCCCGACTGCCGGTGCTCGCCGACGATCACCGAGCGGGCCACCCACAGGTCATCGCCGTATCGCGTGACGATGCCGTCGTCCGTGGTGTCGAGCGCGAAGTCGTAGGGGCCGGACTCGTAGCGCCACGTCGTATCGGCAGTCCGCGTGTACCGAGGTCGACGTCGACGCACCCGAGGAGATCGTCGCGATCTACGCCGTCGACGCGCCACGTGCCGTCGTCGCAACGGATCTCGATCGTGCGTTGCCGTTCGGCGGACAGGTCGACCATCGCCGACCGAGTCCGCCAGGACTCGTCGACCACGACCTCGTAGCGGATGTGCGCCGGTCGCTCGTCGTGCAGGATCACGACGGTTCCGCGGAGTACTGCTCCCGGCCCGCTCGACGAGACCCGGAAGTGCTCTGCACTGGTCAGTTCGCCCGACGTCCACAGCACGTCGACCGATCGGAACATGTCGGCGAGAGTACGGCGCACGCCCGACATCGGTTCGACGAGGGATGGGAGCCCACGTCGGCGGTGAGCTCGTCGGCGGTCGGCTCGCCCGAGCGGCAGGAGGTGCGCCATCAGGATCCCGCCAGGTTGATCCGGGTCACGGTCGGCAGGTCGTCCCACCAGTGGTGATGACGTCCGTAGACGTTCGGGTCTCGCTCGCTCACCAGGTCGCGCACCGACCGTGCCTCGATGTCGAGTTCCTCGACGACGTCGTCGGTGAGGGGTCGGAAGGCGCTGATCTCGATCGCGTCGTCCAGCACCCGCCAGACGCCCGCGACGCGTCCGTCGACGAGGACGACGGGGAGGACGTCGCCGTTTCGGCGGGTCACGTGCGGTCGGTACTCGTCGGGGATCATCCGAGTGCGGTCGGCGTAGGCGAGGAGCGTGTTGTCCCACATCGGCAGCAGGCGTGGGGCAGTCGTTCCGGGCTCGGCGATCGGCAGGCCCGACAGGTCGAGCACCGGGCCGTCGGGGCCGTCGTGCTCGGTGAGATCCTCGATTCGGTCGAGTGCGTCGTCCACGACGGCGAGCCGGAGCATGCTGAACTGGCCGATGTCGCGCCGGCTCGCGGGACCGAACGCCTCCAGGAAGCGGCGGATCAGGTGCACGGTGGCCGCCGTCGGATCGGGCTGTTCGTCCACCTGTGCGACGAAGCGAGCAGGATCGCCGAACGTCCACGGATGGTCGCCGGGCTGGTGACGCCAGGGCGCCGTGACGCGGAGGGCGCGCCACAGCCCGGGAGCCGGTTTCGCTCCGAGCAGTCGGGTCAGTTCGGACTCGATCTCGCGTCGCGTTCGTGGCTCGTCGAGGAAGCTCGCGAGTTCGGCGGTCAGCTGCTCCGCCCGCTCGACGCTCATCCCCGTCGACGTGAATCGACGGTCGCCGAAGCCTGCGCCTCGCAGGTTGGGGAGCATGGCGGCCCGGTAGCTCGCATGATCGTCGGCACCGACCGTGTGCAGCGTGAGTCGCAGCGAGCTCGCCTTCACGATCTCGAACGACCGGTAGGCGGCGTCGAGTGCGTCAGGATCGAAGTCGGTGATGCGGGCCCACAGCGCGAGGTACGGCGACGCGGGGTTCTGGGACTGGAGCGGCCCGAATCGCCGAACCGCTTCCGGAACGCCGATGGGCGATCGATCGAGTAGCCCCTGTCGCAGCAGCGTCGTGCGTGTCAGCTCGTAGGCGGTGAGCATCATCCGAGTTCCGGTACGACCGAGCTCACGGTGACCCCAGCGCTCGTCGGGTCCTCGACGCCGACGGGCGACGAACGAGACTCAGTCGACGTCGAGATTGATGAACAGGACGGGCACCATGCAGCCGAACCAAACCCACATCGGCCAGAAGTACCCGCCGAAGTCGGTCATGGCGTAGATCGCGGTACAGATCAGGGGTGGGACGGTGAGTGAGTTCGGCAGGATCCACCCGCCCCCACCGGCGTCCGCGTCGATCGGAGTTCGCGAGGTGAGAAGGTCGGCTGCTGGGAGGTCGACGACGGTCGGCGCGAGGTCGTCTTCGAACCTCGCCTCGAGAACGACCGTGAGCCGCTCTTCGAACTCGGCTTCGTTGATGCGGCCCTCGGCGTACGCGGCGCGGAGCACGTCACGGTACGCGTCACGATCGAGGTCGGAGACCCGGATCTGGCGATCGCCATCCATGTCTCGATCGTAGAAGACCCTCGCCGTCGAGTCGACCGGCTCGCAGCGTGCAAGTCGGGGGCACACGCGGGCTCTCCCCGATTCGGCCGAGGCCGGCGGGTTCATCGTGTGACGAGGTGTTTCGCCAGCTGGTCGAGCATCGCGGTGTAGCCGTGGCGGCTGCCGTGGATCGGGCCGTCGCCGACGATGGAAGCGACCTGGTCGACGATCGTGAGCAGCGAACCGTCGCCGTCTGCGGTGACGTTCCAGGTGACCAGGGAGACAGCGGACAGGTCGTCGTCGAGGTTGGTGAGGCGTTCGGTGAAGACGATCGTCTCGCCGTCGACGATGGCGTGATACCGGGTGGTGCCGGCGAAGCTCGGGGACTCCTTGGGCCCGCAGATGAAGCGGTCGATCCCACCAACGGTGAAGTCGTGGGTCTCGAAGATCACGACCTCGTCGTCGGACGGGGCGCTCCAGGTCACGCGCTGGTCGATGTCGGCGTAGGCGTCGAACACGACTCGCGGTGGGTGGGCGAATCGCCGTTCGAAGCGAAGCGTGTCGTGGGCGAGGTCGGTGGTCACCGGCGGGTTCCTTTCGGTCGGGGGTGTCGTTCGTCGAGGTGTCGGTCGAGTCGGTCGAGCCGGCGTTCCCACATCTGCCGGCGCGTCGAGATCCACTGCTCGGCGCGCACGAGGCCGTCGCGGTCGACCGAGCAGATGCGCTCCCGACCGGACTTCTCTGACGTGATGAGCCCGGCACGCTCCAGCGTTCGGACGTGCTGGGTGATGGCGGTCAAGGTGACGTCGAACGGTTCGGCGAGTGCGGTGACGGCGAGCGGGCCGCCGTCGAGACGTTCGAGCATCGCTCGACGTGTCGGATCGGCCAGCGCACGGAAGACCAGGTCGTCATTGTGCTGAAGCATCGACTTCAGTATCAGTCGCGCCGAAACTGAAGTCAAGACTTCGCTGCCCGAGGAGATCGGCGAGGTGTGCCTGGCTCCATCCGTTGACGGCGCGGAGTTCCTCGAGCCGGTTCTGCATCAGCGCAGTCCTCGGCTGAGGAGCGCTCCGCTCCAGGTCGCCGCTCCGATCGTGGTGGGCCGATCGAATGACGATCGCGGATCAACAGGCCGCGCGTCAGGGTTCGACCGGCTCGGCCCGGACGTAGCCGAGTTCCAACCCGGGCGCCACCGATGCGAGCACGGCCTCGACGGCGCTGCGTTGGCTCACCACGGCATCGGCCTCGACCAGCACCGCAGCCTCGAGGTCGTAGGGAACGCCCGGTGGCTCGGTCATGTTCATCGACGCCAGCGCCGATGCGATCGGCGAGATGCTCGGGTTGAAGGCGGCGTTCTCGGCGAGACGCCCGGTGTACACCGCGCCGCTGCGGAGGCGGATCGCGCACCCGGCGACATCGTGCGTGTGCGGCGCGTAGCTCCTGTTGGCGGCCGCGAGCGCTTCGAGGGCGAGCGGGTCGGTCGCCGTCGTGGTGAGGCCGTGCTCCTCCGGCTGCAGGAGTCCGCCGACGACACCGAGATCTTCCGGACCGAAAGCGCTCGGCAGCAGGTCGGCGAGTGGGCGACTCGTGAACGTGAGGTCGGTGGGCTCGACCGATGTCGAGATCAGGATGTCGATCTCGTCGCTCGGCGTGACGAGCTCGTGGAGGAACTGGCGACAGTGTCCGCACGGAGCGGCGTTGACCGCGACGGCCTGAATGCCGATCTCGCCGGCGAGCCAGGCCGTCGTGATCATCGACTGTTCGCCATGGACGGCGTAGGCCAACGCCTCTCCGACGAACTCCATGTTGGCGCCGAGATGGATGCCGCCGGATGCCCCGAGCGCAACCGCGCCGACGCGAAAGCCGGACACGGGGACACGTGCGTGGCGAGCAGCGATGGGCAGCAGGCCGATCATGAGCGAGCGAACGTCGATTCCCGCGGACGCGACGATCCGATCGACCCGCGCGGCGTCGATCGAGGCAGAGCCGTTGAGGGCGTGGTCGACGAGTTGCCGGACGTCCGGGGGCAGCGGATCAGGCGCAGGTCGAGTGTCCGGCATCACGGACACCGCCCGGTGCACGACATCGGGCGTGGCACTGGACCGTGGCCGGGATCCTCGGTGCCCGCGTGGCTCACCGGTCCGATTCGGAGCGGCCGGTGAAGTCCTCCATCGTGTGGTACACGCCGAAGACGCGGTCGGCGAGGAAGTCCCGCACGCCGGTCGGGACGACCCCCTTGAGCATCTCGCTGAGCTGGACCGTCTTGGGGAGGACCACGAACGGCCGTCCGGCGAGCGTGCCCTTCCACGCCTCGTCGACCACCTCGCCCGGCTCGAGGATCGGCAGCAGCGGCGCCGACTTCGCGCCCTCGAACATCCCCGTGTTGGTGTAGTACGGGCACACGGTCGTCACCTTGACGTGGTCGTGACCAGCCTGTTGGAGTTCGAGTCGGACCGAATCGGACCACCCGATGACGGCCCACTTCGACGCGGCGTACGCGGCCATCCGCGGGTTGGGAGTGAAGCCCGCCGCCGAGGCCAGATTGAGCAGGCGGCAGTCGCCCGGCGCGTCGATCATCGCCGGGAGGAACGCGTGGGCGACGTACATGGGGGCCAGCGTGTTGACGTCGATGGTGACCTTGGCGTCACGCTCGAGGTCGGTCTCCCAGAAGTACCGATTGCCGCGGACGACGCCGGCGTTGTTCACGAGGACGTCGATCCGGCCGAGCTCGTCGAGCACCGACTCGGCCGCGAGCGCAACGGCTTCGGCGTCGCTGACGTCGACCGCGTCGCCGCTGATCGACGTCGAGCCGCCGCCGAGATCGGCCATTGTGTCGTCGAGGGCGGGCTTGTCGACGTCCCACAGCACGACGGCAGACGCGCCGTCGGCGATGGCCCGCTCGGCGAAGAGACGGCCCATCCCCATCGCCCCGCCGGTCACGAGGACGTTCTTTCGCTTCACCGATTTCATGCCGACTCCATCGACTCGATCGCGTGTCCTGCCCGCTCCGTCTCCGCCCGTGCTGCGAGCGCAGCGCTGCGGATCCGTTCGAAGTCCTCGTCGGTGTACGGCCCGTTCACGCCCGAGATCGTCGCCAGCCGCATGCCGTGTTTCAACCCGAGTTGGTAGATCTCCTTGACCTGCGGCCAGCTGATGCTCCTGCCGACGGTGAAGTTCTCGTAGCGCCCGTCGAGGGCGAGCACGATCGTCTCGGCGAGGCAGGCGTAGACGACGTTCTCGGGAAGGCCGATGTTCTTCATCCGGACGTTGCCGGGCAACTCGACCTCGCCCGACTCGATGACGAGCACGTCGGGTCGCCTGGCGACGTCCTCCGCC
>JBCCTP010000246.1:0-6918 GCA_039198505.1 Actinomycetota bacterium
AACCGATGGCGCGGATTTTCGTGACCGAGGACCGTCAGGCCGAGGCCCAGGAGATCATCACCGAGATCCTCGGCCACGCACCCCGCCGCCGCGACATCTGAGTGGCTCCGTCCTGGCGGCTCGTCGCTCGCGCTTCCCTGGGCGCTGCACGAGTGATGTTCCGTCGACCCCCGGGCTCGACGGAACATAGGACAGTGTACTCGTGCGCCCGGGCCAGATCCGGACGCCCGACTACATGGGGCTGGTGCGGAGGAGCTCGCCGGCGACCGAGCACTCGGGCTGGAACGCAGGCGGACCCGACGGCATGAGGCCGTGGGGCCCGAGAACATGCGTGACGAGCGAGGTCGGGATCACCTCGACCTCGGCGGTCCACTCGTCGAGCCCGTCGAGCATCTCGACGCGGCGCTCGATCATCGTGTCGACGTAGACCGACGGAAGCCGCCGACCGACCCCGAGCACCGCCCACACCGGCGTCCCCGCCGCCGCTCCCGCTGCGGCGATGGTCGACGTTCCGCTCGGCACGAGGAGTCGTTCGGCGTCGGCGGCCATCGGCTCGACGAGCACCACGTCGGCCGTCCGGGCCGCGGCGCCGGCGAACCCCGCATCGACCGGTTCGTAGTCGACGTCGTGACGCTCGAGCCGACGGACGAACGAGGTGGCCGAGTGATCGACGTCGAGCGCCAACACCCGGACGTCCCCCCGCCTCGCCAAGCCCGGAACGAGCGACAGCGGATCACCGATCGTGACGAGGTCGGCGTCGTCGGGCAGCGCCCCAGCCAACTCCTTCGCCGTGGGATCGGACCGCATCTCGGACGCCACCTCCCACACCGCGTCGAACGGCTCGGCCGCGGTGACGATGCGCGAGCACAGCCACCAGAGCGGTCCGGCGAACGGATGGCGCTCGACGATCCGACGGCACGCCACGACGAGCCCCGCCGGATCGAAGTGCAGCGACCCGAGGGCGTGTGCGGTCTCTTCGACCAGCGCGACGGGATCGACCCCGTGCGCTCTCGCCACGTACCTCAGGTGCTCGATCGGATGCACCTTCGGAACGTATCCCACGATCGGGCCGGACGCCGGTTGGTGCTCCGGACCCACCCCGATCGGTACGCTCGCGCCGTGGCCGACACCGAGCTGATGCTGCCGACCGATCTCCACCTGACGCCGCTCGTCGACGGTGCGCTCGGCACCAGCCGGCCGATCATGGAGTGGCTCACCACGTTCCATCTCGCGTCGGTCGTCCTCGATCCGTACACCAACGAGAGTTCGTGGATTCTCCGCACGGCGACCCGCATCCTCGAGGAGTTCCGCGGCTCGCACTGCCGCATCAACCTCATGGTCACCGCCGGCGCCACCGACGCCGCACAGTTCCTCGGACCGCTCACCGAGCAGTTCATGGTGTTCTGCGATCCCGACCGCAGTGCGGTGAGGGCGTTCGGTCTCGACGAACTCCCGGCGTTCGTGTTCACCCGCGTCGACGGGGTCGTCGCCGCCAAGGCGCAGGGCTGGGACCCCGAGGCGTGGGAGCGGGTCGGCGAGTCGATCGCCGCCGTCACCCACTGGTCGTCACCGGAGCTGCCGCTGCCCGGCGACCCCGGTCCGTTCCGCGGTTCTCCAGCGGCCGGCTGAGGACGCCGCCCTGGCACCCGGCGATCCACCGCCCGGGCCGGGGGTGCCCGGGCGGCCCGACCTCCCCGCACTCCCCGACCTTCCGGTCACCGAGGCACTCCCGTCGCTGCGCGCCGCGCTCGCCGAGCACCGGCGCGCCGTCCTCGTCGCTCCCCCCGGCGCCGGCAAGACGACGATCGTCCCACTCGCGCTGCTCGACGCCGACTGGATCGCCGACCGACGCATCCTCGTCCTCGAGCCGCGACGCCTCGCCACCCGCGCCGCCGCACAGCGGATGTCCGACCTCACCGGCACCTCCCTCGGCGACCTGGTCGGCTACCAGACCCGTGACGAACGCCGCATCGGACCGACGTGCCGGATCGAGGTCGTGACCGAGGGGATCCTGACCCGCCGCCTCCAGTCCGACCCCGAGCTTCCCGGCGTCGGCGCCGTGCTCTTCGACGAGGTCCACGAACGCAACCTGCCGACCGACCTCGGCCTCGCTCTCGCACTCGACGTCGCCGACTCGATCCGGCCCGACCTCCGCGTCCTCGCCATGTCGGCGACGCCCGACACCGAGGGACTGGTGCGCGTCCTCGGCGACGCCCCGTTGATCGAGAGCGAGGGCCGGATGTTCGACGTCGACGTGGTGTGGATGCCGGCAGCCTCGTCGACCGGCGGACGAGGAGGACGAGGAGGTCGATCGGGCGGGGGCCGCGGACGTGGCGGACGACCGGGTCGAACCGGCCCGCGGACCGCGGGCGGCGCGTCCGGGCCGACCATCGACGAGGTCGCCGCAGCGGTCCTCCGAGCGCTCGGAGATCACGAGGGCGACGTCCTCGTGTTCCTCCCCGGCATCGGCGAGATCCGCCGCACCGAGTCGGCCCTGTCGGCCGCGGTCGGCCCGACGATCGACGTGTACCCGCTGGCCGGTGCGCTCTCGCAACACGAGCAGGATCTCGCCCTGCGTCCCTCTCCGGAAGGTCGCCGCCGCGTCGTGTTGTCGACCGACATCGCCGAGACGTCACTCACGGTCGACGGCGTGCGGATCGTGGTCGACTCCGGCCTCGCACGCGAGCCGCGCTTCGATCCGCGGACGGGGATGACCCGACTGACGACGGTGTCGACCAGCCGGGCGTCAGCCGAGCAGCGGGCCGGCCGGGCGGGCCGAGTGGCCCCCGGCGCCGCATACCGGCTGTGGAGCCAGATCGAGCACGGCACCCGCGCCCGCCATCGGACGCCCGAGATCCTCCAGGCCGACCTCGCCGGGCTCGTGCTCGATCTCGCCCAGTGGGGATCCGGGGTCGACGGTCTGACGTTCCTCGACGACCCTCCCCGCGCGTCGATCGACTCGGCCACCGAACTCCTCACCGATCTCGGAGCGATCGACGACGACGGAACGATCACCGACGTCGGACGGTCGATGCTCCGACTTCCCGTCCACCCCCGGCTCGCTCGGATGATCGTCGCCGAGCCGACGATGCTGTCGTGCGTCGTCGCCACGCTCGTCGACGAACGCGACGTGTTCCGCGGTCGGCCCGACGAACTGCCCTCCGATCTCGCGTTGCGGGTCGGGTTCGTGACCGGGGCGTCGGGTCACGACGCGGCCGACCGGCGTGCCGTCGACGGTGTGCGTCGTCGGGCCCGCGACCTCGCGAAGCGGGTCGGCATCGACCCGGACCTGGACTCCGTCGACGCCGATCGTGCGGGCGAGGTCCTCCTCCACGGATTCCCCGATCGGCTGGCCGGGATGCGCCGCCCGGGACAGTTCACGACCCGCGCGGGGTCGGGCGCCTGGGTACGTCCCGACGATCCGCTGGCCGAGGAGGAGTTCGTCGTCGCCGCCGACCTCGACGGCAAGAAGTCGGGCGCCAGGATCCGGCTCGGCGCAGCGGTCGACGCCGACATCGTGATCGATCAGCTGGGCTCGGTGATGCGTGAGACCGTCCGACTCGGTTGGGACGACGGCCGCGATGATCTCGTCGAGTCGGTCGAGCGGAGACTGGGCGCGATCCGGCTCGGGGAGCGGGTGCGTCCGGCCGCCGCCGGCGACGACACGACCGCCGCACTGATGCGACGAGTTCGGGACACGGGCCTCGCCGTGCTCGGTTGGGACGGCGGATCGATCTCGTTGCGTCGTCGAGTCGAGTTCCTCCACCGCACGCTCGGTGACCCGTGGCCCGACTGGTCGGTCGAGGCCCTCGTCGCATCGGTCGACGAGTGGCTCGCCCCCTACCTGCCGGGCGCGACCGGCCGGCGTGACCTCGAGTCCCTCGATGTCGCGATGGTCCTCCGCAGTCAACTGCCGTGGCCCGAGGGCTCTCGCCTCGACGAGCTCGCGCCGGCACGCCTCGATCTGCCGACCGGGCGGTCGGTGCCGATCGACTACGCCGAGGAGATCCCCACGGCGGCCGTGCGGGTGCAGGACCTGTTCGGCGTGACCGACCACCCCGCGGCCGGCGGCCGGCCCGTGCGACTCGAGTTGCTGTCGCCTGCCGACCGACCGATCCAGGTGACCACCGACCTCCCTGGCTTCTGGGCGGGGTCGTGGAGCGATGTCCGCAAGGACATGGCGGGCCGGTATCCGAAGCACCGCTGGCCCGACGATCCGGCGACCTCCGACCCGAAGCGGCTGAAGGACCGCTGACGGTTGCCCGAGGTCCTCGGACTCCCGCTCGCCACGTTCGTCGCCTGCCTGGCGGTCGTGTTCGCGGGCTCCGTGATGCAGGCGACCACCGGTGTCGGCGTGGGCATCCTCTCGTCGCCGGTCCTCGTGCTCGCAGACCCTGACTTCATCCCGGGCGCGACGATCCTCGCCGTCATCCCGCTGTCGCTGTCGGTCGCCGTGATCGAGCGGCGCGACGTCGACCGCGATGATGCGATCGCAACGCTGGCCGGCCGCGTGCCCGGAATGGTGCTCGGGGTCGTCGTCCTGTCGATCATCTCCGATCGGACGCTGGCGATCCTCGTGGGCGTCACCGTGCTCGCCGGTGTCGCTGCGTCGCTGACGACGCCGAGGTTCCACCCGACCGCGGGAGCGCTGGCCGCTGCCGGATTCGGATCCGGATTCACCGGCACGGCGGTCGGCGTGGGCGGCCCCCCGATCGCGCTCGTGTACCAGCACGCCGACCCGGTCGTGATGAGGGCGACGGTCTCGACGATCTTCTCGGTCGGGTCGGTGCTGTCGGCGCTCGCGCTTGCCATCGGCGGCGAGATCGGAGCGCGTCAGCTCCAGTTGGCCGGCTCGCTGATGCCGGCCGTCTTCGTCGGGCTCCTCGTCGCTCGATACTTCCGCGAGATGCTCACCGGGCCTGCGGTGCGGCCGGCCGTGTTGGGACTCTCCGCATTCGCTGCCACGGCGTTGCTGGTCCGCACCCTGGCCTGACCGTCGCCCGACCCGGCCGAGGGTCCGGAGCTCAGCCGGCCAGGAACGACGAGAGCTTGTCGAGCGCCATGGTCCAGCCCATCGCACCGGGCGAGTCGGCCGGGACCCCAGCGTGGGTGAGCGTCAGCGCCGTGCGTCCTCCGAGGTCGGTGAGCTCGACGCGGACCTCGGTGACCGCCGGGTGGTCGGCGGGCATGCCTGCCGCTGCCGGGTCGAGCACGTTGCCGTCGGGGTCGGCCATCGACTCGGTGTAGACGAGCAGGGTCGGTGCTTCGACGGTGAGGAACTCGCCGACGAACCACATCTGCATCGAGCCGTCGGGTGTGGTCATCTCCATGCAGATGCGGCGTCGGCCGCCGACCCGGGTGTCCATCTCCGCCAGCGGGATCGACGCGCCCTGCGGCCCGTACCAGGCGGCGAAGTGGTCGGCGTCGGCCCACATGGTCCACACGCTCTCGATCGGGGCGTCGAACTCACGCTCGAGGACGACCGACTGGGTCGCCGGAGTGCTGCTGGTGTCGTGGTCGGTCATGGTGTGCTCCTGTGATCGGATGGCGATTCGTTGGACGGCGGGTCGTCGGACCGCGATTCGTCGCGGTGCTCCTGGGTCGTGACGCCGCTCCCCGACCGGAGGTGGTCGAGGTGTCGCTCGAGGCGGTCGAACCGCTCCTCCCAGATGTGGCGGTACTGATCGGTCCACGACGCGACGGCGACGAGCGGCTCGGGGTCGAGCGTGCACGGACGGAACTGCGCGCGCCGACCCCGCTCGATCAGCCCGGCGTTTTCGAGCACCTTGAGGTGCTTCGAGATCGCGGGGAGCGTCATCGCGAACGGTTCCGCCAGTTCGTTGACGGTCGCTTCGCCCTGGGCGAGCCGGCCGAGGATCGCCCGGCGCGTCGAGTTGGCGAGCGCCGCGAACGTCTCGTCGAGCCGCTCGTCGTCGAGAGCCGGCGATGTGAGTGTGGCGGAGGCGATCATGGCGTGATGTCGGAGTCGGTTAATTAACCTTCTCCGACAGTACCTGGGGAAACCGAGCACCGTCAAGCGCTTCGTCGAACGGACGACCGGCTGCCACACTGCGCCGATGCGTCGCGTTCTCCTCGTCGTCACCGCCCTCACCCTCGCAGCGTGCGGGTCGGACGACGAGGCCTCGGAGACGACCGACGCACCCGCCCAGACCGAGGCGCCCGCCGACACCGAAACACCTCCTGACACCGAGGCACCCGCCGACACCGAACCGCCCGACACCGAACCGCCAAGCGCCACCGCTCCGCCGGAGACCGACGCCCCCGCTGACACCGAGCCACCGGCGACCGACGCGCCTCCCCCGACCGAGGTCATCTCGGAGCCGGCGCTCGCCGCGTTCACTCCCGTCGGACAGGGCCCCTACGCGGTCGGTGTCGCCACGATCACCGTCACCGACGACACCCGCGAGCGGGCACTGCCGGTCGACGTGTGGTTCCCGCTCGCCGACGTGCCCGGCGACGACACGCCCCGGCACCGCTACACGTTCGTGAGCGGCGACTACTACGAGTCCCCGCGAGCGTTCAGCGCGGACGCCGGTGCGGCGTCGGACGACGGTCCGTTCCCACTCGTCGTCTACTCCCACGGATCCGGCGCCGTCCGCTACGTCCACTCCGACTACACCGAGACCATCGCCAGCCACGGGCACCTGGTGGTGGCCGCCGAACACCTCGGCAACACCGCGATCGAGCGGGTGACCGGGGTGGAGATCGACGGGAACCAGGTCTCGATCGACCGGCCGCTCGACGTCCAACTGCTCATCACGGCGCTCACCGACGCGTCGCACCCGACCGCCGGCGTGTACGCCGGGCTCGTCGATGCCGACCGCGTGGCCGTCACCGGTCACTCTGCAGGCGGCTACACCACGTACGCCGCGGTGTCGGGGGTCGACACCGAGTTCG
>JBCCTP010000247.1:0-6910 GCA_039198505.1 Actinomycetota bacterium
CCCCCCCGCCCGGCCAGGGCCCCCCCCCCCCCCCCCCGCCGCCGCCCCCCCGGGGGGCCCCCCCCCCCCCCCGGTGGCGGGTGCCGCCCCCGCCCCCACCCGCAACACGGGTGGGCACCGGAACCGTCGCGAGTGCACCATCGGGGTCGTGACCGATCCGACCTGCGTGCCGACGCCCCACGTCGGGCGGGAGGCGGCGGAGGAGTGGGTGGCGCGACATCTCGGTGGTCTGTTCTCCGGCGAGCCGGTCGGGTCCGAGCGTTTCCGTGGCGGCCAGTCGTGGGCCGATGCGGCCCTCGATGCCTACGACGTCGCCGGGTACGCGTGGCGCCGCAACGAGGTGTTCCCCGAATCGCGGCGGGGGGCCTCGGCGTTGTCGCCGTACATCCGTCACGGCCTGCTCCCGCTCCGCCGGGTCTGGGATCACGTGGGCGGCGGCCCGGCCAAGGACGTCTCGAAGTTTCGCGACGAGCTCCTGTGGCAGGAGTTCGCCCGTCACTGGTACGCCCGGCTCGGTGCCCGGTCGCGTCGGGCGACGCGTGCGGTGTTGCCGTCGTCGGGCGCCGTCGAGGCGCCCTGGAGCCGGGACATGGCGTGTATGGAGTTCGTGGTCGGCGAGCTCGAACGCGACGGCTGGTTGGTGAACCAGACGAGGATGTGGCTCGCATCCGACTGGACGATCCGCCACGACGTCGACTGGCGTGAGGGTGAGGATCGATTCTTCCGCCATCTGCTCGATGGTTCGCGTGCGGCGAATCGATTGGGATGGCAGTGGACGAGCGGTGTCGGCTCGTCGAAGCCGTACGGATTCAGCCGGTGGCAGGTGAACAAGCGGTCGCCACAGCTGTGTCGAGGGTGTGCGTTGCGCGACGACTGCCCGATCGAGCACTGGCCCGACGAGCCCGAACGGGTCTCGATCGACCGCCCGCCGGAACTGAGACGGTCGGGTCCCGGCGATCTCTCCGGTCCGGCCGAGGTGGTCCACGATCGCCCGGTCGACGCGGTGTGGTTGACGGCCGAGTCGCTCGGCGACGACGATCCGGCGCTCGACGCCCATCCGGACGCTCCGGTCGTCTTCGTCTTCGACCGGCCGCTCCTGACCACGCTGCAGCTCTCGGCCAAGCGACTCGTGTTCCTCGTGGAGACGCTCGCCGAGCTCGCCGTCGGACGGGAGCTCGAGGTGTACGTCGGCGACCCGGCGGAGGTCGTGTCCGGCCGAGCCGTGGCGGTGACCCACGCGCCGGTGCCGGGTTTCGCCCGCATCGCGGAGGCCGTTCGGCCCGCCGAGACGCACCCGTGGCCGTGGCTCGCGCCGCCGATCGACGGCAACGTCGCCAGCTTCAGTGCGTGGCGTAAGCAGATCCGCCGCCCACGCTGACCGGCCTCGCTCACCGGCCGCTCTCAAAACAGCACGAATCGGGCCCGGCACCGGATGTGCTGTTTCATCGGGGGATGGACGATCCCGCGATCGCTCGCTTCGCGCCGGTTCTGACCGAGATCACCGACGGTCTCGACTTCCCCGAGGGTCCTGTCGCGCTCCCCGACGGATCGGTCGTCGTCGTCGAGATGTTCGGCGAGAAGCTCACCCGTGTGACGCCCGACGGTGGCCACGAGACGATCGCCGACATCCCGGGTGGTCCGAACGGTGCCGCACTCGGCCCGGAGGGCGAGTTCTACCTGTGCAACAACGGTGGCGCCTTTCGCCCGGCTCGCCTCGGTGACCTGACGTTCCCGGGAGGGTTCGATCCGTCGGCCTACATCGGCGGTCGGATCCAGCGCGTCGACGTCGACGGAACGGTCACCGACCTCTACACCGAGTGCGAGGGACGGCCCCTGCGGGCGCCGAACGATCTCGTGCTCGACGGTCACGGCGGGATGTGGTTCACCGATCACGGCATCCGTGACCGCGCCGCCCGGACCAGCGATCTCAGCGGGCTGTACTGGGCGGCGCTCGACGGGAGCGAGATCCGCGAGGTCGTGTTCCCGGTCGAGGGTCCGAACGGCATCGGGCTGTCGCCGTCGGGCGACCGCCTCTACTGGGCCGAGACGATGAACGGCCGGGTGCACCAGCGTGTGGTCGCCGGCCCGGGCGATCTCGTGCGACCGGAGCCGCTCGACCCGACCGCCGTGTTGGCCGGACTGCCGGGCAACCGGTACCTCGACTCGCTCGCCGTCGACGGTGACGGATGGGTGTGCGTCGCCACCATCTTCGACGGTGGCGTGACGGCGATCTCTCCCGACGGAACCACCATCGAACACCACGCGACCGGCGACGTGATCACCACCAACGTGTGCTTCGGCGGTGCCGACCTCGCCACCGCCTTCGTCACCCTCTCATCGACCGGTCGCCTCGTGTCGATGCCGTGGCCCCGACCCGGACTCCGACTCGCGCACCAGCAGCTCTGACGCCTGCCGTCGGGGCTCGTCAGGTCGACGACGGCCGCCAGGCTTCGGGGTCGCGACCCATCCAGGCGACCAGCCGCTCGATGGGAGGCGCATCGTCGGCCGTCGGGACGACCTCGGAGAACGGAAGAGCGTCGTCGCCCCGACCGTCGGCCGGGATCGACATCTCGAGCACCGAACGTCCGACCCGGGCGTCGTCGTCGGGCCAGGTGATGTCGAGTCCGAGTGCCGCGGCGAGGTCCCACGTGTGGATCAGGATCTCGACGGCGTACATCCCGATCACCGCTGCGCCGGGGAACGCGCCCCACGGCACCGTGATCTGCCGGCCGAGGACCGCGTCGTCGCTCCAGGCGGCGTGGACGGCCAGGGCCGATGCTCCGAGTGCATCGGCGACCGCGTCGACGGAGTGGTCGGCCAGGATCGGCAGGGTGGCGAGATCGACCCCGGCTGCGGAGGCAGCGGTGCGGTCGAGGACCGCCACGAGGTGATTCGCCACGTCGAGCGCCGTCCAGTCGGGGCACGGTGACGGCGCTCCGGCGGCGTCACCGTCGAGGCGGCCGACGACCGCCCGGGCGGCCTGGACCGACCGGGCCATCGCGCCGCGTGGATCGTCGGGGGCGAGGGGAGATCCGTCGGTGTACTCGACCGTGACGAAGGTGGAGCTGCGAGGTGCGGTGCTGTTCATGTGATCCACTCTTCACGTCAAACCGGTCATCTTCTGACCGGTTTCGTGAGAAGATGTCGTCGTGCGCGCCGATCGTCTCGTGGCGGTCCTCCTGTTGCTGCAGGCCAAGGGCAGGGTGACGGCGCGCGAGGTCGCCGACGAGCTCGAGATCTCCGAGCGGACGGCTCGACGCGACCTCGACGCCCTCATCGTGGCGGGTCTCCCCGTGTATTCCCGGCAGGGTCGTGGCGGCGGGTGGCGTCTGCTCGGTGGTGGTCGCACCGATCTGACCGGTCTCGCGTCGGCGGAAGCTCGAGCACTCCTGACCATGGCGGCGGCGACGGGAGGCGCGACACCCGAGTTCGCGTCGGCGATGCGCAAGATCACCCAGGCGAGGCCCGCACCCGTGCGCGACGAGGCTCAGCGCGCCATCGACTCGGTCATGGCCGACGACGCTCCGTGGGGGAATCCGACGTCGATCCTGAGCGAGCCGAGAAACGATCGGTGGCTCGACGACCTGCAGCGTGCGGTGCTCGAGCGTCGGCGGATTCTGCTCACCTACGACGCACCTCGCTCCGGTCGCTCCGAGCGTGCGGTCGATCCGCTGGGCCTCGTCACGAAGCGCGGCACCTGGTACCTCCTGGCCGACACGCAGGCCGGATCGAGGTCCTTCCGCGTCGACCGGGTGGTGAGCGTCGAGGCGCGTGACGAGTTCTTCGAGCCGCCTCCCGACTTCGATCTCGCCGAGGCGTGGGAGGAGATCACGACCGGGTACGTCGAGCGGTCCTCTCGCGTCACCTGTCGAGCGCACGTCGAGCCGTGGGCCGTCGATCCGCTCCGTGCGATGGGCGTCGAAGCCAGCGTGCTGGGCGAGATCCGCGACGGGCGGCTCGAGATGGAACTCGGCGGCGGTTCGGTCGAGGCGCTCGCCGCCCAGATCGCCGGCCTCGTCGGCCCGATCGAGTTGGTCGACCCGTCGCCCGACCTCGTCGGCCGACTCGTCGACGCCGGCGAGCGGCTCGTCGCGCTGTCGCGTGCGAACTCACCACTAGCGTGAATGCGTGAGTCAGCGGTTCTACGTCGAGACACTGGGGTGTCCGAAGAACGACGTCGACTCCGACAAGCTCGTCGGTGCGCTCCTCGCCGACGGGATGACCGCCACCGACGATCCGTCGGCCGCCGACCTCGTGGTCGTCAACACGTGCGCGTTCATCGAGGACGCCCGGCGTGAGTCGATCGACACGATCCTCGCCCTCGACGAGCAGCGGACCGAGTCGTCTCGGCTGGTCGTGACCGGGTGCATGGCCGAGCGTTACGGCGACGAACTCGCCCGCGAGCTGCCCGAAGTCGACGAGGTTGCCGGGTTCGGCCAGGCCTTCGGACTGGCACCGGCGGGTCGCGACGGTGACGAGGTTCCGACGCTCGGACGCTCGGGCGTGGCCACGGCAACGTCGGCCCCGTCGACGTCGAAGCGGACCCTCATTCCCGTCACGGCCGCACCGTTGCCCGAGTTCGACCTGCTCAACCTTCCTCGACCTGCGTCGTCGGCGCCGTGGGCGTACGTCAAGATCGCCGAGGGCTGCGACCGGTCGTGCGGCTTCTGCGCGATCCCGTCGTTCCGCGGGCCGCAGCGCAGCCGCGACGTCGACGCCATCCTCGCCGAGGTCGAGCAGACCCAGGCGCAGGAGATCGTGCTCGTCGCGCAGGATCTCGCCTCGTACGGCAAGGACCGCCCCGACGAGCTCGGCGCCGGCTCGATCGTGCCGCTCGTCGATGCGGTCGCGGCCGCCGTCGACCGGGTGCGCCTGCTCTACCTCTACCCGAGCGATCTCACCGACGAGCTGATCGACTCGATCTGCCGCACGGGTGTGCCGTACTTCGACCTGTCGCTCCAGCACGTGTCGAAGCCGCTGCTGCGCCGAATGCGGCGATGGGGCGACGGCGAACGCTTCCTCGCGCGCATCGACGACATCCGCCGCCGCGAACCCGACGCCGCGTTCCGGAGCAACTTCATCGTCGGCTACCCCGGCGAGACCGAGGACGACCACGAGCGACTCGTCGACTTCGTCGAGCGGGCACAGCTCGACTGGTGCGGCTTCTTCTCGTACTCGCGCGAGGAGGGCACCCACGCCGCCGGCCTCGACGGCGAGGTCCCGGCAGCCCTCGTCGACGAGCGTCTGCGCGAACTGCGCGAACTGCAAGACGAGATCACGGCGAGCCGGCGCGACGATCTGATCGGCTCGACGATGTCTGTGCTGGTCGA
This sequence comes from Actinomycetota bacterium, assembly GCA_039198505.1. GTDB lineage: Bacteria > Actinomycetota > Acidimicrobiia > Acidimicrobiales > Ilumatobacteraceae > Ilumatobacter_A. The sequence continues at coordinate 5,331 of JBCCTP010000247.1, forward strand.
CGCGGTCGGCGTCGGTCGGTCCCATCGCGAGGCTCCCGAGATCGACGGCATCGTGCACATCGGTCATGATGAGGCCGTGGGCGACGTCGTGGAGATCGAGATCATCGACGCGCTCGGGCCCGATCTCGTGGCCGCCGGCGCCGATCTGACCGCACTCGAGTCCGACGAGTTGGTGGGCGGGTGACGACCAGCGTGATGGCCCGGGTGGGGGGCGGCTGACGTGGTCGATTCGATCAACAGCTGGGCCAACGCCATCACCGCGACGCGGATCCTGCTCGCGCCGCTCGTCTTCCTCGCCATCCCCGAGGACGGCACCGGGTCGTGGTGGGCGTTCCTGCTGTGGTTCGTCCTCTGCTCGAGCGATGGCATCGACGGCTGGATCGCCCGGCGTCGCGGGCCGACGTCGGTCGGTGCGTTCCTCGATCCACTCGCCGACAAGGTGCTCGTTCTCGGCGCGATGTTCACGCTCGTCGCACACGATGTGTTCTGGTTCCTGCCGGTCGCCATCATCGCCGGGCGCGAGGTGCTCATCAGCGCCTTCCGCATCGTCAAGAGCGGGCGCGGGGTCAGCGTGCCGGCGAGCCGCCTCGGCAAGTACAAGACCGTCGTGCAGCAGTTCGCCGTCGCCTTCGCCATCTTCCCGTTGACGGCACTCGACGCCACGTGGCTGTGGCTCGGGCTGCTCTGGACCGCTGTGGTGCTCACGCTGTGGAGCGGCGCCCAGTACCTCTGGTACGCCGGTCGGCCCGTCGAGCAGCGTCGGCCCGAGACCGTCTCCTGACGTGAGTGCTGCGACCGACACGGTCGATCCCGTCGCCGTCGAGATCCTCGACCTTCTGCGCGATCGCGGGTGGATGCTCGGCGCGGCGGAGTCGTTGACCGGAGGCGCGTTCGGGTCGGCGATCGCGGCGGTGTCGGGCGCCAGCGACGCCTTCGCCGGATCGATCGTCTCGTACGCGACCGAGGTGAAGCGATCGGTGCTGGGGGTCACCGCCGAGTCCGTGATCTCCGAGGACGCGGCGATCGAGATGGCTCGGGGCGCCCGCCGAGTGCTCGGTTGCGACATCGCCGTGTCGATGACCGGCGTCGCCGGCCCGGGGCTCCAGGAGGGGCAGCCCGCCGGAACGGTCGTGCTCGGGCTCAGCGTCGGGGACGTCGAGTCGGCGACGCGGCTCGCCCTCGACGGCGACCGACAGGCGGTGCGGATGGCGACCGTGTCGGCAGCGCTCGGCCGCGTGCGCGACGCTCTCGTCGCTGGCTGACCGGCCGAACGTCAAGCGACCGTCACGGATCGGGCCGTGACGCGGTCACGGCGACCGCGCTCGGTACCGTTCGTGCCGCGCCACGCGCGGCGGGTGAGACATGAGTGATCAGTACGGACAACAGGGCGGACCCGGGTCGCCCGGCGGTGGTGTCGAACGGTACGCCTCCTCCGGTGCCGCGCCCCCGGCCATGGTCCACGACGCGCTCGCAGCCGAACGCGAGGCACGGGAGCGTCGGCGGCGGCAGGGGATCATCGGGTTGTCGATCGGCGCGGCGATCGTCCTGATCGCCGGGATCGTCGCCGTCGTCATCGCCGG
>JBCCTP010000248.1:0-6897 GCA_039198505.1 Actinomycetota bacterium
CCGGGACTTCACGATCGAGGCGATCCGCGACTGGAAACCGAACGTGGTGGTCCACCTCGCGTACGACAAGGCCGACCGCACGGCGATCGTCGACGGTTCGGCGAACGTGGCCGACGGCGCCGTCGCGGCGAAGGCCCGGTTGATCCACATGTCGAGCGACGTCGTCTTCCCCGGCCAGCTGTCCCCGTATCGGGAGGAGGACCCGACCCGACCGGTGTTCCCCTACGGTCGGTTCAAGCGGGACGCGGAGCTCGAGGTGCAACAGCGCGATCCCGGCGCCGTCATCATCCGGACGTCGCTGCTGTACGGGACCGCGCGGCCGTCACCGTTGCAGACCCAGCTCGCCGATCTCGGCCGGACCGCCGCGGGACGCCGGGCGATCACGTGGTTCACCGACGAGATCCGCTGCCCCGCTCACGCCGACGACGTCGCCGATGCCATCGGGAAGCTGGCGAGCAACTCGTCGGTGAGCGGGCCGCTGCACGTCGCCGGACCCGAGTCGGTGTCTCGCGCGAAGCTCGCCCGGCTGATGCTGAAGCACATGGGCTACCCGGACGACGATCTGGTCACGTCGACGATCGAGGAGTCGGGGATGCAACGTCCCACGAAGGTCATCCTCGACGTCAGCAAGGCGGCGTCGATGGGAATCACGTGCCGACCGGTGTCGGAGGTGTTGGCCGCCGATCGCTCGGTCTAACCGGGACCGTCAGGCGCTCGACACGCCGTCAGGCGCCGGACATCGTGATGTCGCGGATCACCAGGCTCATGCCGGCGGCGCGCATCGGGAGCCAGTCGATGTCGCCACCGACCTCGACGACGTCGAGGAGCATGCGCTGGAGCGTCGACGCGATGGTGAACTCGCGAACCGGTGCCCCGATCTCGCCGTTCTCGATCAAGAGGCCCGCCGCCCCGGTCGAGAAGTCGCCGCTGATCGGGTTGACACCCGAGTGAAGGCCCTGCATCTGTTGCACCAGGAGTCCGTCGTCGATGTCGGCGATGATCTCGTCCTGTGACCGGGTTCCCGGCACCAGTGAGAGGGCGAGGCATCCGACGCCCGGTGTGCCGGCGAATCCGCCCCTGGTGGCGTTCCCGGTCGACGCCGCCTCGGCGCGTCGGGCCGAGTACGAGTTGTGCACGAACTTCTGGAGCACTCCCCCCTCGATGAGCACGTTGCGCCGGGCCGCGAGACCTTCGCCGTCGACGTCGGTCGAGGTGTAGGCCCGCGGGTCGGTCGGGTCGTCGACCAGCGTGACGCCGGCGGCCGCGACCTCGTCGCCGAGCCGGTCGGCGAACAACGACCGCCCCTTGACGACCGCCTCGCCGTTGAGCGTCGACGAGATGACGCCGAGGAACTGCGCGGTCACGAACGGGTCGAGCACGATGGTCGTGCGGCGGGACGTGGGCTTGGTGGCGCCGAGCAGCCGCGTGGCCCGGTCGGACGCCTCCTTGCCGGCCCGCTCGAGGTCGAACTCGGTCGGGTCCTTGCCCACCGAGAAGCCGAAGCCGGTCTGGGTCTCGGCCTCACCGCCCGCATCGGAGTCGGCGAGCGTGGAGACGGTGACGTAGCAACCGTTCTCGCGTCCGGCTTGGCGGATGCCGGTGGTGGACGCGACCGCCGCTTCACCCCAGGCGTCGGCGTAGTTCGCATCGTCGACGCGCACCCGAGCGTCGTGGCCGGCGGCGAGCTTCTCGAGGGTCTTGGCGAGATCGATCTTGTCGTCCGTGGCGTAGCCGGCGAGGGCGTCGCTCCACAGCGACTGCTCGGTGGGCTCGACCCCGTCGGGCTCGGCGAGCCCGGCGTACTCGTCGGCCGTGCCGAACTGGACGTTGTCCCGAGCGTCGGCGAGCACCTCGGCGACCGACCCCTCGTCGAGCGATGCCGAGTAGGCGAACCCGGTGCGACCGTCGCGGATCACCCTGATGCCGATGCCCTCGGACTGCGCACTGACGAAGTGCTCGACGTCGCCCTCGTAGACGCGGATCTCGGTCTCGCCACCGCGGCCGACGTAGGCCTCGACCTGCTCGCCCGACTCGGCCTGTGCGACGACCCGATCGGCGATCGCCTGCAACTCCTCGGTGGTGTCGTTCACCCTCGCTCCTCTCGAATCGCGTGACGTGCCTGGCACGTCGTGCAACACGTCGTCGCGTGACGTGCCTGGCACGTCGTGCAACAGGTCATGCTGCGGTGCCGCCGACGGTGAGGGCCTTGACCCGGAGGGTCGGCTGGCCGTCGCCGACGGGAACGCCCTGGCCGTCCTTGCCGCACGTGCCCGGCGAGCCCATGGCGAAGTCGTTGCCGAGCAGGTCGATGTCGCGCAGCACCTTCGGGCCGTTGCCGATCAGGTTGCCGTCCCGCAGCGGGGCGGTGATCTCGCCGTTCTCGATGAGGTACGCCTCGGTCATGCCGAACACGAAGTCGCCCGACGCCGTGTTGACGCTGCCGCCGCCGAGCTTGGCGACGTACACCCCGTTCTCGGTGGCCGAGACGATGTCGTCGGGATCCTCGGGACCATCGAGCACGAACGTGTTGGTCATCCGGACCATCGGGAGGTGCTGATAACTCTGCCGCCGGCCGTTCCCCGAGGCGGGGCGGCCCTCCTTGCGGGCCCGGATGTGGTCCCACATGTAGTCGGTGAGGATGCCGTCCTCGATGAGCACGTTGCGCTGCGTCGGCGCGCCCTCGTCGTCGATGCCGAGCGTGCCCCACTCGCCGGGCATGGTCCCGTCGTCGACGAGCGTGACGAGCGGGTTGGCGACGAGCTCGCCGACCTTGCCGGCGTACACCGACGCACCCTTCTGGATGTGGTCGGCCTCGAGGCCGTGCCCGCACGCCTCGTGGAACAGGACCCCACCCGTGCCCTTCGCGATGACGACGGGCATCTCACCCGACGGAGCAGGTCGGGCCTGCAGCTTGGTGACCGCCTGGCGGGCGGCCTCGCGAGCCAGCTCCTCGACGTCGACCGTGTCGAACACCTCGAAGCCGACGGTGTGGCCCATGGTCTGGTACCCGGTCTGCATGCCGGTGTCACCGTTGGCGACGGCCGACACCCGCAGGAGCGTGCGAACGATCTCGTCGTCGGCGAGCACCCCGTCGGAGTTGGCGACGAGGACCCGCTTGTGGCTGTCGCCGTAGCCGGCCGACACCTGGACGATCTCGGGGGCGAACGAGCGGGCGGCGTCGTCCATCCGCCCGAGGAGCTCGACCTTGCGGGCCTTGGCCACCGAGTCGGGGTCGGTGACTGCGCCGTTCGGCCGCCGGGGCGCCGACGCCGTGAGGCCGACGGTGTTGACCCCGCCGCCTCCGCCCCGCGCCGCGGCTGCCGCCGCAGACGCAGCCTGCGAGAGTCCCGCTTCGCTCAGATCGGAGGTGTAGGCGAATCCGGTCGTGTCGCCGGCGATGACGCGGATCCCGGCACCACGGTCGCGGCCGCTGGTGACCTGTTCGACGCGACCGTCGTCGAGCCCGGCCGACGTGGACCGTTTGTCCTCGGCGTAGACCTCGGCGAAGTCGGCACCGGTGGAGGTGGCACCGGAGAGCACACGTTCGAGCACGTCCTGATCGATCACCCACCCGATTCTACGGGCGCACCGGCGGCCGACGCTCGGCGCTGCCGACGTCGTTCTCCGGGTCGTTCGCCGTCGTGACGACGTGCCGTCGCCGGGTCGACACGCGACCGGAACGTACGAACTGCGCTGCGGGGATCCGGTGGAGGTAGCGTGACGCCCCGATGAACGTGGAGAGCGGGCTCCCCAACGGGTTGCGAGGACGGGCCACCTTGACGGTGGGCCACGACGACACCGCCGTGGCCCTCGGGTCGGGCGACGTGCCGGTCCTGGCGACGCCGCGCATGATCGCACTGTCCGAGGCGGCCACGGTCGCCGCCCTCGACGGTCAGCTCGACGACGACACCACCACGGTCGGCATGCGCATCCGGATCGACCATCTGCAGCCCACCCCGGTGGGTGAGGAGGTCACCGCCGAGGCGGTCCTCGATCAGGTCGACGGTCGCCGTCTCACCTTCACGGTCTCGGTCTCCGACCGGGGTGGGCTCGTCGCAGCGGGCAAGATCACGCGCGCCGTGGTCAACCGCGACAAGTTCCTCACCAAGTGCTGCAGCAGCGCCCCTGCGCGCACCGCGTAGCGCCCGACCGCCCCCGGTCCTCGCTCCACGCGGTATTCCACCGGCGCTCCACTCTTCGGTTGCCAGGGGTCACCCTTTCGACGGATGACCTGGGCCGAGGTCGGCCAATACAGTGGCGCCGATGGAGGGGGTGACCGCGCCCGAGGCGCCGGTGCCGGCCAGGGAGCACCGCGTTCACTGGTGGAAGGAGGCGCTGATCGTCGGCGTCTTCTACGTGGTGTACTCGGCGATCCGGAACCAGTTCGGGTCGAACCGGATCGCCGCCGACGGCGTCCCCGAGCAGGCCTTCCACAACGCCGAACGGATCATCCAGATCGAACGCGCCTTCGGCACGTTCCACGAGGAGTCGATCCAGGAGCTGTTCCTGTCCCAGCGCTGGTTCATCCAGTTCTGGAACGTCTACTACGGCACCGCCCACTTCTTCGTCACGCTCGGCGTGTTCATCCTGCTCTTCGTCAAGCGGCGCGACGTGTTCCCGCAGTGGCGCAACACCCTGGCCGCCATGACCGGCCTGGCGATCATCGGGTTCGCGTTCTTCCCGCTCATGCCGCCCCGGCTGCTCGACGCGCCCTGTCCGATCCCGACCGGCGACTACGCCATCGAGATCGACGCGTCCGACGGTGGCGACGGTGGCGACGCCGGGATCGACGAGGTCGACGAGCCCATCAACACCCAGTTCGGCGGCGCGTGCGTCCCGAGTTCGCTGCGGTCGGGCAAGGAGAAGACCTTCACGGGCGACAACGGCTTCGGCTTCGTCGACACGATCAAGGTGTACGGAGGGCCGTGGGCGTTCGATTCCGAGGCCGTCGCCTCGATCTCCAATCAGTACGCGGCGATGCCGAGCATGCACATCGGCTGGTCGACCTGGTCCGCGCTCGCCGTGTGGCCACTGCTCCGCAGACGATGGCTGAAGGCACTGGTCCTGCTGTATCCGGCGGCGACGTTGTTCTGCATCGTCGTCACCGGCAACCACTACTGGATCGACGGTCTCGGCGGCCTGGTGGCGTTCGCGATCGGCGCGGTGGTGGGCTGGGGACTGCACCGATGGAACCAGAATCGGCTCGATCGGAAGTACGGATACCCCGCCGAACGGCTCATGGGCTTCCGCGACGTGGCCGGAGCGATCGTCGACGATGTGTCCACACCGTCATCACCCGTCGGGGTGACAGGTCGTAGGCTCGGGAGCAATGAGTCAGATGCGGCTGAATCCACTCAACGGGCGGTGGGTGACGATCGTGCCGGACCGGGCGGAACGCCCGACTGATTTCGCACCGCGGGATCGATCCGCCGAACTCGACAGCGATCGCCCGTGTCCTTTCTGCCCGGGCAACGAGGAGTCGACGCCGCCGGCGATCGAGGTCATCGAGGCCGACGGCACCTGGTCGATGCGCGTGATCCCCAACCGGTATCCCGCGTTCGAGGGTGACGACGCCTTCACGGTGCAGAACCTCGGACCGGTGCACGTGCAGGCCGAGGCGAGCGGCATCCACGAGGTGTTCGTGTACACGCCCGACCACGAGGGCGGGCTCCATCTGCTCGACGACGACCACGCCGCCGAGATGATGTTCGTCCTGAAGCGCCGGCTCACCGAGCACGCTGCGATGGGGTTCGTCCGGTACACGCAGGTGATCTTCAACCACGGTCGTGAGGCCGGGGCGTCGATCGCCCATCCGCACGGTCAGATCCTGGGTCTGCCCTTCGTGCCGAGCGAAGTGCTCGACGAGGAGAAGGCCTTCGCCCGGTTCGCCGGAGGTTCGCTGCTCGAGACGACGCTGGCGGCCGAGCTCGCCGCCGACGAGCGGATCGTCCACGCCAACGATGACGTCGTCACCTACTGCCCGTTCGCCAGCGGCGTGCCGTACGAGATGATGATCGTGCCGACCGAGCAGGAGCCGCACCTCCAGGACGCATCCGACGCGTCGCTGGCCGCGGTCGGCATCGCCCTCCGCGACTCGATCGCCCACCTCAACGCGCTGCTCGGCGACGTGGCGTTCAACGTCGGCATCCACACGGCGCCGCACCAGCACGGCGGCGAGTACCACTGGCACGTCCACCTCTGGCCGCAGCTGACCACGCAGGCGGGCTTCGAGCGGGGCACCGGTGTGCTCATCAACATCGTCGCCCCCGAAGACGCAGCACGCGAGCTCCGCTCCGTCGGCGCCGGCGTCTGACCTGTCCGCCTGCGCCCGGGCCAGAAGCGGACACCTCGTCGGCGCCGGGCGAGACTCGCGTCGTGGAGATCCACGAGTTCGGTCCCGATGACGATGCCGACACCGTCGGGACGTTGTTCACCTCGATCGACCCGACGACGTCGGTCGCTGCCGGAGTTCAGGAGGTCGAGGTGGCGGGCTTCCTCCGTGATCCGGCTGCGTTCCTGCTCGGTGCCTATGTCGGGCACGAGCCGGTCGGGCTCGCCTGGGGCGTGCACATGAAGTACCCGAGCGGCCGGCTCACGACGTATCTCCATCAGTTGGACGTACGACAGGAGTACCGCCGTCGTGGCATCGGCACGGCGCTCGTGTCGGCCGCGATGGACCTCGGCCGCCGACGCGGAGCGGATCGCTTCTGGCTCTCGACCGGCGGCCACAACGTGGCGGCTCAGGCCGTGTACGAATCGCTCGGCGGCGACCGCAAGCCGCTCGGCGACGTGAACTACTGGTGGACGCTCGACTGAGCGGCGGCGAGACGGCGAACGGCGGGACGTGGGTTCGGAGATCGCATCGGGCGAGACGGCACTGGTCGTCGAGGTCACGGA
>JBCCTP010000249.1:0-6862 GCA_039198505.1 Actinomycetota bacterium
CGAGTTCCGACGCGCGTCCTCCGACGGGACGGTCAGTGTGTGGTTGCGGAAGTCGGGGTGGAGGGGCTGGTCGTAGTCGGCGTCGCCGGTGTACTTGGCCCACGCCTGGCACTGGTACAGGTGCACCCGCTCTGTCTCGAGCACCGTGTGGGCGAACCGGATGAGCTCGGGATGGACGCCGATGAGGTTCAGCGCCGACGAGCAGTCGAACGGCACCGACGCGAACGTGGCGAACTGCTCGTCACGGAACGCACCCATGTTCTCGGGTGGCGTGTCGACCTGGGCGCGACTGGCGCCCCGTTTTTGGCCGAACACGGTGACCATGTCGTCGTGCACCGCGGCCACCTCGTCGGACGTGAAGAAGCGCTCGATCAACACCCCGCCGTCGCGACGCCACGTCTCGACGTCGTCGTCGCTGAACCGCTCGTCCAAAGTCGTGGCGGTGACGTGGTCCATTCCGCTCCAACGTAGGGCGGCGACAGTGTGGGTCAGGCACACTCTGTCGCCACGGCGCAGGAGAGTCGTTGACTTCACGGTCAGGTGGGTCGTCGGTCATTCGCCCGGGCGGTTCTCACGACCACGACGACCGTGGCGACAAGTGCGGCGCAGAACGTGATGAGCGCCCCGATCAAGAGTGAATTGCCGGTGCTGGGAGCGCAGTGTGCCGGGTCGCCCGGCAGCCTCTCGAAGCGGGTTCCAGCGCACGCGAAGGCCGCCACGACCAGTCCCGAGGCGCCGAGCCACAGAATGGCGATGAGCACGGCTGGCCAGTGTCGTCTGAGGCAGTCCGCTGCACGAGTCGCGCCATCCGCTGATGCTGGCCGGCTCGCATCGCCCCTCATGCTTCTTCAGTTGGATCGAGATGGCCACGAATCGCCTGCTCGAGGTCGGGCAGGTCGATCTCCAGAGTGTCCCAGAGAACGTCGAGGTCGACCTCCGGGTACCGATGGATCGTCCGATCTCGCATCCCGGCGATCGACCGCCACGGCACGCCGGCGATCGACTCCTTCAGGTCGTCGGAGAGGGCCTTCGTGGCTTCGCCGATCTCGGCCACGATGTTCTTGGCCGCGCGGATCGTCACTGGGTCGGCATCGAAGGTCGACCGACCCCGCCTCACGATCAGGTCGGCGTCGGCGATCGCCCCGAGGATGTCATCGAGACGCTGGCGGTCTCGACTCACAACGCGACGGCATCGTCGAGGACGTGCGCCATGCGTCCGCGAGCGGCGCCGCTCGTGAGGACGTCGACCGACCAGGGGAGCGCCGCATCGAGATCTGCGCGCATCGTTTCGAGCGCGAACAGCCCGGTCCCAGGGGGGACGTCGATGAGGAGATCGAGATCGGACGTCGGCGTCGCGTCGCCGCGTGCGACCGACCCGATGAGCCGCACATCGCGTCCCCCGATCCGCTGGACGATCTCGAGGATCGTGTCTGCGTGGGAGCGGACCTCGCTGATCGTCGGCGCAGCGTCGCTGCGTGACAGACCGATCTCGAGTTCGTGACCTGATGCCCGGAGCAGGCGCTCCAACATCGAGACGGTCGGACTGATCTCGCCCCGTTCGATCCGCGTCACGGTCGACGGCGAGACACCGGACTCGGCTGCGAGCGCCCGGGCCGACATGGAAGCACTCTCCCGAGCCTCTCGAACGAGCGTCGCAGCGTCGATCACGCCCGTAGCGTATACGCAACGGTGCACGGGGAAGGCCGTCTGAAGGAACGACAGAGCCGTGCGCCCGGTGGGCACACGGCTCTGTCGTCACTGCTGCTGGGTCGGGGTGAGAGGATTTGAACCTCCGGCCTCCACGTCCCGAACGTGGCGCGCTAGCCAAACTGCGCTACACCCCGTAGCGGCCCGCGAGCCTATCCGGCGGTGGCGGGCTCTTCCTCGGGCGAATCGGCCGCGGACTCGTCGCTCTCGGCTTCGTCGAGCGGGATCATCGACTCGGCCGGCGGCGCGTCGTCGGGGACGCCCTCGGTGTACCGCCCGCCTCCGGCGACCTTCTTCGCTGCTCGCTTGAGACGGAGCGCGTCGAGCGGCTTGATCAGCCAGCCGTCGGCTCCACAGCGGCGTGCGAGGTGGAGGTCGGCCGCCCGATCGACGAGCATGATCACCGGCACGTTCGGGAGCCGGTCGGCCGACTCGTCGAGTCGCAGCGCCATGGTGACCGCCATCCCGCCCATCGATCCGATCTGCAGGTCGAGGATGGCGAGGTCGGGGGTGTGTTCGGCGACCTGATCGGCGACGACGCGTCCCTCACGGCACACGACGAAGCGCACGTCGGGACCGCCGAGGGCGTTGGTCACCTCGTCGACGATCCAGTCGGCATCGGTGGCGAGCAGCACGAGCACGGGCGAGACGCTACAACCCGCTCCGCCGGTCGTCCCCGTTCACGTGAGGTCGGTGTGGTCCATCCGCACCCGACCTCACGCGTCGGCCCGGTCAGGTGAGCTCGGCCCGGCGGGACTCGAGCCAGCGGCGTTCAGCATCGTTGTCGCAGCACTCGATCGCCGCCGTGTAGGCAGCCACGGTCTCCTCCGTGCGATCGAGCCGAGCCAGCAGGTCGGCGCGGGCGCCGTGGAGGTAGTGGTACGTCGCGAGTGCGCCGTCGGGGTCGGCGGCGTCGATCGCCGCGAGGCCCGCCTCGGGTCCGTCGCGTTCGGCGATGGCCGCAGCCCGGTTGAGCGCGAGCACGGGGTTGGGATCGCGCCGGATCATCGTGTCGTAGACCGCCACGATCGCCGTCCAATTGGTCGACTCGTAACACGGCGCTGCGGCGTGGACGCCGGCCAACATCGCCATCGGCCCGTAGGGGCTCGCCGAGCCTCCCGAGGTGAGCGCCTGCGCGGTGGCGAGGTCGGCGAGACCGCCCTCGATCTTCGACCGGTCCCAGCGGGATCGGTCCTGGTCCCGCAGCAGCACGGGCAGACCGTCGTCGTCGACGCGGGTCGCGCGACGGGCGTCGGTCAATCGGCAGAGAGCCCTCAGCTCGCGCACCTGTGGAGCGTCGGGAAGCAGCTCGACGAGGGTGTCGGCGAGGAAGAGCGCTTCGTCGCACAGCGACCCGCGGAGCAACGCCGTGCCCGACGCGCTCGCGTGCCCCTCGGTGAAGACGGCGTAGACGACGCCGCACACCGCGGTGAGTCGCTCGGCGATCCGGTCGCGCTCGGGGATCTCGATCGGCACGGCCGCTGCCGAGATCTTCCGCTTCGCTCGCACCAGTCGCTTCGCCATCGTGGCCTCGGGCACGAGGAAGGCGCGAGCGATCTGAGCGGTGCTCAGACCGGCGACGTACCGCAGGGTCAGGGCCACCTGCGCGTCGGGTGCCAGTGCCGGGTGACAGCAGCCGAAGATCAGGGCGAGTTGATCGTCGAGCAGCTTCTCGGCCGGCACCTCGGGCGGGTCCTCGGCGAGTCGGGTCAGTTCCTCCCGCCGGTCGTCGAACCGTCGATCGCGACGGATCCGGTCGATCGCCTTGCGCCGGGCGGTCGTGAGCAGCCAGGCACCGGGACGGCGGGGGATTCCGTCCCGGTGCCAGCGGCTCGACGCTTCGACGAAGGCCTCGGAGGCGACGTCCTCGGCCAACGAGAGGTCACCCAGGTCGCGGACCAGGGTGGCGACGAGCTGTGACCACTCGCCGCGGAACGCCGCATCGACTGCGTTGATCGCAGACATCGTGGCGCGGTTGCCGATGACCGGAGGGACCGCGGAGTCCGGTGATCGTCACTCCTCGTCGAAGACCATGAGCGGACGGATCTCGACCGATCCGTAGCCGACGTTCGGGATCTTCGCGGCCCACTCGATCGCGGCGTCGAGGTCGGCGACGTCGATCAGGTAGAAGCCGCCGAGCGCCTCCTTCGTCTCCGCGAAGGGTCCGTCGGCGGTGATGGTCGAGCCGTCACGCACCTGGACGGTGGTGGCGGTGGCGACGCCCTCGAGGGCCTCGCCGCCGAGCATGGCACCGGCGGCGCCCAGCTCCTGGCTGAACTCGAACCACTGCTGCATCTCGGCAGCACCTTCGGCGGTCGTGTAGTCGGGCTGGACGGTCTCGTCGGCGTAGAGGAGCAGTGCGTACTTCATGGCGGTGATTCCTTCTCGTTGATGACGTGTGGTGAGTGAGTGGTGTTTCGTCGCTCGGTCGTGTCGACCGAACACCCACACGACGATCGGCATCTCGGCGGATGGACACCGTCGCGCAGATTTCTTCGGAAATCACGAGATCGCGCTTCCGCTCGGCCCGAGTCGCGACGCACGGAGGGGGTGTGAGAGCCATGTTCGTCCCGATTCCGACAACCCACACCCGCTCAGTCGACGCCGCGAGAGCGTCCGGCCACCGGCCGCGCGTGTCGTGCGCGAGTTGCGCGGAACCGCCCCGATCTTCCGGAACGACGGTGTCCGACACCGGACTACAGTCGCCACGTCGTCGCGACGACGACAGGCGGATCACGGAGGGAAAGCCGTGAACACGGCGATGCACAACCGGGGCGGGACCGGGCATCGACCATCCGGTCGGGGGGTCGATCCGAGACCGTGGGTCAGGTCGTCCCGGCTCGTCGCGCACGGGCTGCGCTCCGCCCAGGTGACCGATGTGCTCATCGTCGTCGGCGCGCTGGCTCTCGTCGGCGTGGCTCTCCGCGGCGAGGTCCCGGTCGTCGCAGGAGCGCTCGTGCTCCTCGCCACCTCGTGTCTCGGTGTCGCCGCAGCGATCGACCGACACACGCTGCGACTCCCGAACGTCTTCACGTTGACGGCGCTCGCCCTCGGACTCGCCGCCGGGTTCTTCGCCGGCACCGGCGGTGGAGCCCTCGTCGGGGCGGCGCTGCTCTCCTCGCCCTTCCTCGTGGTCCACCTCATCGATCCCGGCGGCATGGGGTTCGGCGACGTCAAGTGCGCGGCTGCCGGAGGCGCCGTCGCCGGTGCGGTGTTCCCACCTCTCGCTCCGCTCGCCGCTGTGATCGTCGTGCTCATCATCACGATGGCCCTCAAGGCGCAGACGCGGCCCGACGGTCCGCTGCCGCTCGGACCGGCGATCGTCCTCGGCACGGCCATCGCGCTCGCGCTCGCCTCGGTGGCCACCGCGTCGTCGCCGCCGGCCCCGTGCGGGTGCGGCGGGGTCCCCGACCCGGGCCACGCCGACCTCTCCCTCATCGACCCGTCCCACGTCCGCCACTCGGAGACGACATGACCGACACCTTCACGCCGCCGACCACGCCCGCCGTCGCCACCACGACGTCGCCCCAGTCGCCCCGGTCCCGACTCAGGACCTCGTGGTTGATGCTGGCCGCCGCCATGTTCCTGCTCACGGCGATCGTCGTCTGGTGGGGTCTCTCCGCAGCGTCCGACCGCACGCAGGCTCTCGTCACGACCGTCGACGTCTCGGCGGGCGAGATCCTCACCGAGGACATGATCGGCACCTCGAGCGTCTCGCTCGACGACGGTTTCGGTCGCGTGTACACCGAGTCCCAGCTCGACGCGATCGTCGGGACCGTCGCCGCCGTCGACCTCACGGCCGGCGATCTTCTCGGTCCATCGCTGCTGGCATCCGAGCCCGCCACCCTCGACGGCGAGCGCCTCGTCGGTGTCGTGTTGAGGGCCGGTCGGTATCCGGTCGAGATCCAGCAGGGCGACCGTGGGCTCGCGGTGCGCACGCTCCAGCAGACCGACCTCGACGGACGACCCGACACCGCGCCCGCCCGGGTGGTCTCCGTGTCGATCTCGCAGACCGACGAGGCGTCGGTGTCGCTCGCCATCCCGTCCGGCGAGGCCGCTGCCGTCGCGTCGTGGGCCGGCCGGGACGAGCTCGTGCTCGTCATCGAACCGATCGGCGCCGATGCGGGAGACGACGCAGAGGCCGATGCAGCGGACAACGCAGACGACGACGCAGACGACGATGCGGAAGAGGACGATGTCGAGGCCCAGGCGGAGGACGACGACTCGTGACGCTCATCGCCGTGGCGTCCTGGCGTGGCCTCGGGGCCACCACCTCGTCGCTGCTGCTCGCGTCCGGCGCCGCTGCGGCAGGTCATCCCTCGTGGTTGGTCGAGGCCGATCCGGCGGGCGGCGTCCTCAATGCGCGTATCCCCGACCTGCGCGCCGAGTCCGGCACGTCGGTCGAGTCGGTCGCGTTCGATCCTGACGAGACCGACGGCCTCGGCCTCCTCCGATCGGCCTTTCGCCCGTTCGGATCGACCCGGGTGCTCACACTCGCGCCCGACTCGTTCCAGGCCTGGTCGGCACTCTCGTCGCCCCGACGCGACTGGATCGGCGACCTGCGCCGACTCGACGGCGTCGTGGTCGTCGACGTCGGTTCACTGCGGGGCGGGTTGCTCCCGTCGTGGCGCATCGTCGAGCAGGCCGACGCCCTCGTGCTGTGCACCACGCCTGACCCCGCGTCGCTCGTGTCGACCACGCAGTGGATCGAGACCAAGGGCCAGTCGGCACCCGGTGTCGTCGGCCTCGCTGCCGACACGTCGAAGCTGCTCGTGGTCGATGCGCCCGTCACCGCGGGAGAACGGTTCGGCCCCGACGTCGCCGGCGAGCTCGGCGACCGCGTCATCGGCTGGTGGCCGTGGGAGCCGAGAACGGTCGACGCGGTCCATCGCGGCGCCAGCCTCGATCACCGCTCGCTCCGCCGCTCCACGCTCGCCCGCGCGGTGCTCGCCACCATCGCATCGCTCGCCGGGCCACCTCCCGAGGCACCCGACGAGCCGGAGCCGGCCGCTCCCGTCGTCCCACCTCCGCCCATCGGGCACTCCCGAGCCGCAGCACCCGAGCCATCGGCGCCGGCCCCGTCCGCTGCGCCCACTACGTCGACCCCGCCGACCGCCCCGTCCGCGGCGCCCGCCACGTCGACGCCGCCGACCGC
>JBCCTP010000250.1:0-6843 GCA_039198505.1 Actinomycetota bacterium
CCGACCGGCTCGGTCAGCCTGATGTCACGTTCTGGGTCTGACCCCAGGCGTGATGTCGGATCAGAAGCGGGCGGCGCGCTCGCGCTCGCGGCGGGCGTCGTCCTCGTCGGAGCCGCGCTCGGGGCGGGAGATGTCGATGCCGAGTTCCTCAGCCGCGCGGTACACCTCGTCGTCGAGGTCGCGCATCTCGATCTCCTTGCCGTCCTCGGTCAGGACCTCGACGTTGATGCAGAGCGCCTGCATCTCCTTCATGAGGACCTTGAACGACTCGGGGACACCCGGCTCGGGGATGTTGTCGCCCTTCACGATCGACTCGTACACCCGGACACGGCCGAGCACGTCGTCGGACTTGATCGTGAGCAGCTCCTGCAGGCAGTAGGCGGAGCCGTACGCCTCGAGGGCCCACACCTCCATCTCGCCGAAGCGCTGACCACCGAACTGCGCCTTGCCGCCCAGCGGCTGCTGGGTGATCATCGAGTACGGGCCGGTGGAGCGGGCGTGGATCTTGTCGTCGACCAGGTGCGCCAGCTTCAGGATGTACATGTACCCGCAGGTGATCGCGTTGTCGTACTGCTCGCCCGTACGGCCGTTGAACAGCGTGAGCTTGCCGTTCATCCCGACGAGCTTGTCGCCGTCGGTGCCCTCGGGGTTGAGCTGCTCGAGGATCTCCTGGATGGTCGGGTGATCGAGCGACTTCTCCTTCTCGTCCCAGTTCGCACCGTCGAACACCGGCGTGGCCACGAACGTGGACGGCTTGGTGTTGGGGCGCGTCTTGGTCTCGGTGCCGCGGATCGGATCGTCGCCGATCTTGGTGCCGTCGGGGTTGGTCCATCCCCACCGGGCGCAGTAGCCGAGGTGGGCCTCGAGGACCTGTCCGACGTTCATGCGTGACGGAACACCGAGCGGGTTGAGGATGATGTCGACCGGCTGGCCGTCGGCGGTGAAGGGCATGTCCTCGATCGGGAGGATCTTGGAGATGACGCCCTTGTTGCCGTGGCGACCCGCCAGCTTGTCACCCACCGAGATCTTGCGCTTCTGGGCCACGTAGACCCGCACGAGCTGGTTGACGCCCGGCGGCAGCTCGTCGCCGTCGTCGCGGTTGAACACCTTGACGTCGATGACCTTGCCGGTCTCGCCGTGCGGCACCTTGAGGCTCGTGTCGCGGACCTCGCGAGCCTTCTCACCGAAGATGGCGCGCAGCAGGCGCTCCTCGGGAGTGAGCTCGGTCTCGCCCTTCGGCGTGACCTTGCCGACGAGCACGTCGCCCGGACCGACCTCGGCACCGATGCGGATGATCCCTCGATCGTCGAGGTCGGCGAGGATGTCGTCGCTCAGGTTGGGGATGTCTCGCGAGATCTCCTCGGGGCCGAGCTTGGTGTCGCGGGCGTCGACCTCGTGCTCCTTGATGTGGATCGAGGTGAGGACGTCGTCCTTGACGAGCCGCTCGGAGAGGATGATCGCGTCCTCGAAGTTGTAGCCCTCCCACGGCATGAAGGCGACGAGGAGGTTCTTGCCGAGCGCGAGCTCGCCGTGATCGGTCGACGGACCGTCGGCGATGACCGAACCCTTCTTGAACTTGTCGCCCTCGACGACGCGCGGCTTCTGGTTGATGCACGTGTCCTGGTTGGAGCGAGTGAACTTGTTGAGGCGGTAGACCTTCTTGCCCTCGTTCTTGTACTCGACCGTGATCGACTCGCCGGTCACCTCGGTGACCTCGCCGTCGTCGAGCGCCTCGATGAGGTCGGCGGCGTCGCGGGCAGCTCGGTTCTCGATGCCCGTGCCGATGTACGGCGCCTCGGCCCGCAGGAGCGGGACGGCCTGGCGCTGCATGTTGGCACCCATGAGCGCGCGGTTGGCGTCGTCGTGCTCGAGGAACGGGATGAGCGCCGTGGCGACCGACACGATCTGCTTCGGCGACACGTCGATGAAGTCGACCTCGGTCGGCGGCACGTAGCCGATGTCGGTGGTGGCACCGAAGAAGCTCTCGGCCTCGAGCATCTTGCGAAGGTCTTCGAGGCTGGCGGCCTGCGGCGACCGGCGCACGAGCACCTTCGGCTCGGCGATGGAGCCGTCGTCGAGGAGCGGCGTGTTCGCCTGGGCGACGACGTAGTTCTCCTCCTCGTCGGCCGCCATGTAGACGACCTTGCCGGTGACCTTGCCGTCGACGACCTCGCGGTAGGGCGACTCGATGAAACCGAACTCGTTGACGCGGGCGTACGTGGAGAGGCCGCCGATCAGTCCGATGTTGGGACCCTCGGGAGTCTCGATCGGGCACATGCGGCCGTAGTGGCTGAAGTGCACGTCGCGGACCTCGAACCCGGCGCGCTCACGGGACAGACCACCCGGGCCGAGCGCCGAGAGACGGCGGCGGTGGGTGAGGCCCGACAGCGGGTTGACCTGGTCCATGAACTGCGACAGCTGGGAGGTCCCGAAGAACTCCTTGATCGCGGCGACGACCGGGCGGATGTTGATGAGCGTCTGCGGCGTGATCGCCTCGACGTCCTGGGTGGTCATGCGCTCGCGCACGACCCGCTCCATGCGGGACAGGCCGATGCGGACCTGGTTCTGGATGAGCTCGCCCACCGACCGGATGCGGCGGTTGGCGAAGTGGTCCTGATCGTCGAGCCGGTAGCCCGGCTCCTGCTTGACCAGGTGCAGCATGTAGGTGATCGCCGCGAGGACCTCGCAGCGCGACAGGACGTTCTGGTCTTCGTCGGGGTAGTCGAGCAGCGGCTCGCCCACACCCGTGGTGGCGTCGCCGATGGCGAACAGCTCGTCGAGCCGCGCGACCTCGTCGCCGAGCTTGCGGTTGAGCTTGTAGCGGCCGACCCGACTGAGGTCGTAGCGACGGCTCTCGAAGAACGCGTTGCGGAAGTACGCCTTGGCCGACTCCGGCGTCGGCGGTTCGCCCGGACGGGCCCGCTTGTAGATCTCGATGAGCGCCTCTTCCTGGGTGGGCGCGGTCTCGCGCTCCTTCTCCCACTGGCCCTCGAGGAAGTCGAAGTGGCTGACGAAGCGATCGAGGAAGCCCGGGGCGTTCTCCTCGTCGTAGCCCAGCGCACGGAGCATCGTGAAGATGCCGAGGCGACGCTTGCGGGCCACTCGGGTGCCGGCCGTGACGTCCTTGCCCGGCTTGTGCTCGACGTCGAACTCCATCCACTCACCGCGGTACGGGTGGATGGTGCCCTTGACGAGCTGGTGCTTGGTCAGGTTGCGGAGACGGAACCGCTCACCCGGCTCGAAGATGACACCCGGCGAGCGGACGAGCTGCGACACGACGACGCGCTCGGTGCCGTTGACGATGAACGTGCCCTTCGGGGTCTGGACGGGGAAGTCGCCCATGAAGACGACCTGCTCCTTGATCTCACCCGTGGTCCGGTTCATGAACCGCGCGCGCACGAACACCGGCGCGGCGTAGGTCATGTCCTTCTCCTTGCACTCCTCGACCGAGAACTTCGGCGGGGGGCGCAGGTCGGGGTCCTCCGGGTCGAACTCGAGCTCCAGCTGGAGGTTCTCGGAGAAGTCCTTGATCGGGCTGATCGACGCGAACGTCTCGGCCAGCCCGACGTCGAGGAAGTGCTGGAAGCTCTCGGTCTGGACGGCGATCAGATCGGGGAGCTCAAGGGGCTCCCGCAGGTTGCCGAAGGAATAGCGTTCACGAGTCACGGATCGAGTCGCCACGGATCACTCTCCAGGGTTGACGACGGCGGAGCCGGGCAAGCCCGGGCGCCTGAATGGGTGCGGCCGATCGCCGAGCGCGCCAGGGCCCACTCCATGAACCGGAGAGGGGGACGGGCGACGCACGGCAACGGACCATGCTAGAGGTCCGCGCAGGCAACTTCAAACAGGCCCGGAGGTCGCCGCGGCGAGCCTCGACAGAGCCATGTCGCTGGGTGGGTTCAGGACGACACCCGATCTGAATTGCCGGTCAAGGTAAAGAAGCCGACGCGCCGTGTCAAGCCTCCGGATCGGCGCCCTCACGCCGGGTGTTCGGCGATCACCCGCCGGGAGCGAGCACGTTCTCGACCACGAACTCGATCCGGCGATTGGCGCGTCGGCCCTCTTCGGTCTCGTTGTCGGCGACCGGCTGGGACTCGCCCAGACCAGCGGCCTGCAACCGATCGGCGTCGATCCCGTTGTCGACGAACCAGTCGCGCACCGACTCGGCCCGGGCCTGCGACAGGCGCAGGTTGCTCTCGTCGTCGCCGATCGAGTCGGTGTGACCGACGATGGAGATCGTGGTCGACGGGCGGACCTGCATCAGCGCGAGACCCTGCAGCATGATCGCCGGGACCGGCTGCGGGAGCCAGAACGAACCCGGGGCGAACTCGATCGTCTCCTCGACGACGAGGTTCCCGGTGGTGGGCGCCTCGACCGACGGGTCGATGACGTGGTTGTTGACCACGCCGCCCTCTCCGAGGATCGCCACGGCGAGCTCCTCGATCTCGTCGGAGATCTCCTGGGTGGGGACCGCGCCCTCGAGAACCACGACGCCGTCGCGGAAGACCGCTCGCGACGGCGTGGACGTGACCGGTGCGTCGACGGCACCGGACTCGGCGGAGGACCCCTCGCCGGAACCGGCGTCCTCGGAGTCGATGGTGTCGGCGTCGCCAGCGCCCGTGTCGCTGGTGTCGGCGTCGCTGCCGGCCCCGGTCTCGCTCTCGGTCGCGGCCTCCGTCTCGGCCTCGGTCGACTCATCGGTGCCGTCACCGGTCACCTGGTCGACGTCGCCGTCCGACGAGGTGTCGGTGGCCGACCCGGCGGTGTCGGAGCCGGTGTCGGATTCGGTCATCACGTCGGCCGACCCACCGACCGACGCATCGACGGTCTCGGCCGCCTCGGACTCGGCGTCGGGGTCGGACTCGACCTGATCGTCCTCAGACTGCGGGTCGGACTCGACATCGGACTCGGCGGGTTGCACCTCGGCGTCCGGGTCCACGTCGGGGTCGACCGCGTCGGAGATCGGCCGGCCGGCCGGACCGGAGGAGCTGGCGTCGGTCTCGGAGTCGCCCCACCGGCTGACGACGAGCGCGCCGGCACCGACGAGGATGAGGACGACCATCAGCACGCCGAGGACGAAGGCGATGCGAGAGCCTCGATCGTCGGGCGGTTCGGGCGGGGCCGACGAGGAGGGCGGAACCGTCGGCAGCGTGGGCGCCGGCGGCGGAGGGGGTGGCGGCGGAGGAGACGCGCCGGTCGGCGGAGGGGGTGGCGGCGGCGTCCCGGCCATGGCGAAAGACTACGTGCCTCTGATCACGCGTGGGCACCGCGGCTCCGGACGCGACTCGGGTCCCCACTCGTGGAGCGGGGACCCGTGTCGTCGCGGTTCGACGTGACCGGCCGCGGACCCCGCGGGCATCACGTCGACCAGATCACTTCAGTTCGACGTCGGCGCCGACCTCTTCGAGCTTGGCCTTGGCGGCCTCGGCGTCGTCCTTGCTGGCCTTCTCGAGCAGCGGCTTGGGAGCGCTGTCGACCAGGTCCTTCGCGTCCTTCAGGCCCACGCCGAGCAGGTCCTTCACGACCTTGACGACCTGGATCTTCTGGGCGCCGGCACCGGCGAGGATGACGTCGAACTCGCTCTGCTCTTCAGCACCACCGCCGGCGTCACCGCCAGCGGCCGGGGCACCGGCAGCGGCGACGGCGACCGGCGCGGCAGCGGTGACCTCGAACTTCTCTTCGAAGGCGTCGAGGAGCTCCTTGAGCTCGATCACGGTCATGTTGGAAATGGCGTCGAGGATCTCGTCCTTGGACATGGTGTTCTCTCTTTCGGTTCTCGTTCAGTTCGTTCGTGGTGCGAGTCACCGGGTGTCTGACACCGAGTGACTCGCCGAGTTCGTTCAGGCAGCTTCTTCCTGCTGCTGGATGTAGGCGTTGAGCCCATAGGCGAAGTTGCGCGGGAGCGCCTGGAGCAGACCGGCGGTCTTGACCAGGGGCGCCTGCAGGGCACCGGCGAATTGCGCCAGCAGCACCTCGCGGGGCGGGAGATCGGCCAGGACCTTGAGGTCCTCGGCGGACATGAGCGTCTCGCCCATGACACCGCCCTTGACCACGAGGGCCGGGGTGGCCTTGGCCTGCTCGGTGAGCGCCTTGGCCGACGCGGCGACGTCGCCCGTGACGAACGTGAGTGCCGTGGGGCCGACCAGGTGCTCGTGGAGCCCCTCCATTCCGGCGGCGGTCGCCGCCAGCTTGACGAGGGTGTTCTTGTAGATCTTGTGCTCGGCGCCGGCCTCGCGGAGCGGCGAGCGCAGCTCGGCGAGCTGGCCCACGGTGAGACCGCGGTACTCGGAGACGAACACGGCGACGCTCTCCTGGAGCTTGGCCGTGACCTCGTCGACCACCGCCACCTTGTCGGCGCGGGGCTCCCGAGTGATCGTTCCTTCTGACATGTGTACACCTCCTCTCGCTCGACTCGCGGTGCTCGCGGGGCGAGCACCCACGAGGAGCGGCACCGACACGTCGAGACGACGACGCTGACGGTGAGCTGACTCGGAGGGCACACACCTCGGATGGCGGACGGATCCATTACCCCCTGGTCGGGGACCATCGGTCTTCGGCGAGAACCGTTTCGGTTGTGACGGTCCGACAGGGTAGAGGCGTCGGTTGCCGCTTCCACAGAGCCCCCTCACCCCGACCTCGACCGTGTCCGGCTCGATCTACGATCCCGGCCGATACGTCAGTGCAGCATCGGGGGAGTGGATGGCAGTCGACATCGAACGGGCGCACCGTCGCTACGGGGCCTACGCGGGGTTCGTCACGACGCCGAAGTACTTCGACGACAGCCCTCAGCAGTTCCTCCAGGTGGCACCCCAGCGCACCGGCATCGTGCAGCGGGTGCTGTCG
>JBCCTP010000251.1:0-6840 GCA_039198505.1 Actinomycetota bacterium
AGCGACGCGCTTGCGGATGAGCACCGTGAACTCGCCGTCCCAGTTGCGGAGGAGATCGTCGAGCGTGGCGCAGTCCTTGCGTCCGGCTCGGGCGACGGCGAACGCGGCGAGGCTGCGCTCGGTGCGCTCACGCATCCGATGGACCAGCGTGTAGCTCTGGTTGGCGGTGACGCCGAGCGCGTCGGCGAGGTCCTGGCCCTCGAGGCCCTGGCGGACCGAGAGTTCGAGCACCATCTGATCGCGTTCGTCGAGCCCACGTGCGGCGTGGCGGAGGAGCGATGCGAGCTCCTCGCCGGCCATCTCGTCGGCGACCTCGTCCTCGACGTCGAGTCGGTCGTCAGCCATCTCGTACCCGTCGGGCCCTGCGGTGAAGTCGGTCGCGATCGTCCGGCGGCGCGACTTCGACCGTCGGTACACCTCGTTGCGACAGATGGCGAAGAGCCACGGCTTGAGCCGATCGGGGTCGCGGAGTTGTCCGAGTCGCTCGGCGGCGACGAGGAACACGTCCTGCAGCACGTCGGCCGCGTCGGTCCGGTCGTTGAGCATGGCCGCCGCCATGTCGTGGATCCGATCCCCGTAGCGGTCGTAGATCCCGGCGAACGCGGCGGACTCGCCGGCCAGATGGCCGGCCACCAGCTCGGCGTCGGAGGGTGCGCTCGTGGGTCGGTTCGTCGTCATGGGCCATGGATCCGCCTTTCACCCGTCCGGAGACGGGAGAGCGGCGGATCTCGCGCTTTTTCGATGAGGTGTCTGCAGTCGGTGCCGGACGTCCGGTCGAGGCGGATCGTGGGACCCGTCACCCGCCGGCGGCCGGTCGGGTCCGGCTCACCAGCCGATCGTCATCGTACGTCGGACCGGTGCGTTCGGCCGGGCGAAATCCATGAAGGTCGATCCGCGATCATCACCTTCGGTGCTCGCGTCGACGTCCTTCGTGAGGTTGACGGCGTCGGGCGGGCCCGACTGCGGCTCGACGCACGTCGCGTGAGCCAGGCGGTCGAACACCACGAGGTGGTCGCAGTCGCTCGTGACCGTGACGATCGGCGCGGTCTCGCGGTCGTAGACGAGGCGTGCGGGCTCCGTCGTGATGAAGCAGTCATCCCACGGCCCGGCTGGGGGCTCCACGAGACCACCCGTCGGCAGGCCGGCGTCGTCCTGCTCGTACATCGCCCTCGGTGACCACTCCAGTCGGTCCGGCGTGACGAACCAGGGGTGCCATCCGATCACCACGGGCAGCGGGGTCGGTGACGTGTCACCGAGTTCGACGGAGAGGGTCATGTCGACGCGGTCGGGGTGGACGGCGATGCGCTGGCGGGCGATGCCGCCGAGGTCCCATCCGAGCGAACCGTCGAGCGAGCACGACAGCTCGGCGACCGCACGCGTCGGATCGTCGATGTCGACCGACTCGACGGTCCACGGCCGGGTGAACACGGTGCCGTGGATGGCGTGGGACCGCCCGGGGTCGCTCAGTGGATCGAGCTCGCCGACGGGGATCGGGGGATGCACCGGGCCGCCTCCCGTGCTGCCGCCGTCGCGGTGGTTGCGCTCGAGCTCGATCGTGCGGTCGCCGAGCCGGAATCGACCGTCGCGCAACCGACCGGCCCACGGTGCCATCGGGAACGACCCCCAGCCCGACGACCACGCGGGTCGGTCCGGCGGCGGCTCGATGAGCAGGTCGACGTCACCCACCGAGATCTGGGCGATGCGACCGCCGGCGTCGAGGTCGATCTCGACGATCGCCCGCCGATCACCGTCGACGGCCTCGAGCAACAGCGGCGTGGTCACCGGCGCGAACGTATTCGCCGCCGCCCGGACACACGGTGTCTGACACCGTCTGTCCGCATCGCAGTACGGTCGGCGCGGTGCGGGCGGTGGTGCAGCGGGTGGTCCGAGCGTCGGTCGAGAGTCGCACGTCGCCCGACGACGAGTACGTCGTGGTCGGATCGATCGGGTCGGGACTGTGCGTGCTCGTCGGCGTGACCCACGACGACGGGCCCGACCAGGCCGACCGCCTCGCCGACAAGCTGGCCCGGGTCCGGGTGTTCGACGACGCCGACGGGGTGATGAACGTGGGTGCCGACGACGCCGGAGCCGAGTTCCTCGTCGTCAGCCAGTTCACGCTCTACGGCGACGTGTCGAAGGGGCGGCGACCCAGCTGGGTGTCGGCGGCACGACCCGAGCACGCCGAGCCGCTGGTGGAACGCGTCGTCGAGCGGCTGCGGGCCGGTGGTGCCGCGGTGGCGACGGGCCGGTTCCGCACCGACATGCGCGTCGAACTCGTGAACGACGGCCCGGTCACGCTGGTGATCGAGGTCTGACGACGTCGTCGTCGATGTCGTCCGCCTCCGAGGCACCGGGTTCGTCGGTCGACGCGGTCTCGACCACGACGTCGCCGAGCCGCTGATCGCGTCGGGCGAGTGCGATCGAGGCTCCGGCGAGGAGGACCATGATCACGATGATCGGGCGGTCGCCCATGGCCGAGTACCAGGTGTTCCCGGTCCTCAGCTCGATCTCCTGGTAGAGCACCGCCTGCTCGCGCTGAGCGGTCCGTTGCACGACCTCACCCTCGGGGGAGATGAAGGCGGTGAACCCCGTCGGCGACACCTGGACCACCCAGCGGCCGGTCTCGACGGCCCGGAGTCGGCTCGACGCGACCTGCTGGGTCTGGACGATCGTGCCCGTGTAGCTGGCGCCGTTGGTCGGATTGAGGATCGCCTCGCCACCGAGTTCGACGCCCTCCCGGGCCCGGCCGCCGAAGAAGACCTCCCACGAGATGACCACTGCGAGCCGTTCACCGGTCGGCAGGTCGAGGACGGCGGGTTCGGTTCCGGCGATGGCGTCTCGCGGGATCTGGTCGATCGCCGAGGTGATGCGCTCGAGCAGCCCGCGCAGCGGCACGTACTCGCCGAACGGCACGCGGCGGACCTTGTCGTAGCGGCTCACGATGTCACCGTCGGGGGTCACGACGACCTGCGCGTTGGTGTACCCCGACGTGCCGTCCTCGTCGACGACGTCCTCGGTGAGTCCGACCGAGAGCGGAACGTCGAGCCGTGCCGCCGCGGCGGCGACCTCTTGGGCGATCGCCGAGTCGGAGAACGCGATGTCGTCGACGTCGATCCCGTTCTCCGGCCAGACCACGAGGTCGAGCGGTCCATCGAGCGGCGTGTCGTCGTCGATGGTCTGCGTCGCTTCGATCAGACGGCCGGTCACGATCTCGGACGGGGTGTCGATCGCGCGGGTGCCCTGCTCCCCGCCGCCCTGCACGGCGGCGACACGGAGGACCTCGCCCGTGTCGTTCCCCTCCATGCTGGTGACGGCGAGGAAGGCGACCGTCGCCACGATCGGGATCGCCCACCGGCTGACCCGTTCGTCGGACCGCACCCCGGCCTCCGCACGGGCGACGCGGTCACCGTCGTCGGCGGCACGGCGCAGTGCCGCCCAGGTGTCGCCAGCTCCCGAGCCGAGCAGCACGCCGACCTGGAAGACGAACCAGGTGACGAGGATGACGCCCCCGATCTTCGCGACCTCGATGAACGGACCGCCCGCCTGGGAGATGCCGAGTGATGCGAGCGGGACTCCGCCGAACGGGAACGAGAAGCGCAGCGCCTCCACGAGCGTGTGGATCGCCGGACGTCCGACGAGCCGCCATCGGCCGGTGGGCGCGACCATCGCCGCCGCGCCGTGGAGCGAGGCGAAGATCGCACCGGCGACGAGGTAGCCGGGAAGTGTGAGCTGGACCATCCAGCCCATCCCGAGGAACATCCACCCGGCGCCGAACAGCCAGCCGCGCCGCCATCGGGTACGACGAGCCGGCGCGGCGCCGAGCGAGATCTCGAAGAGAGCGATCCCGATGAACGCGAGCGGCCAGAAGCCCCACGGCGGCAATGCCAGGGCGACGAGGACGCCCGAGCCGAGCGCGAGTGCGGGGGCGGCGAGCCGCTCGTGCAGGCGGCCGCGATCGTTCACTCGGCGAGCTCGAGATGGATCACGATGCGCTGAGCGGTCGAGCCGAGCGGATGGCACGAGAACAGTGTGGCCGTCGGCGTCTCGGTTGGGTCGACGATCCACAGCGCGTCGGGTCCGACGATCTCGGATCCGACGACGACGTAGTCGATCGGACCGTCGCCCTGCTCGAAACTGACGACGTCGCCGACATCGAGTTCGTTGAGGTGGCGGAATGGCCCACCGTGCGACGTCCGGTGACCGGCGATGACGACGTTGCCGACCTCGCCGGGCATCGCCGTGCCGGGCCAGTGCGTGGGCCCGAGGTCGATCGTCGACTGCTGGATCCCCTCGCGCAGCGGGAAATCGAGGCCGAGGCTCGGGAAGGCGATCGATCCGATGATCGAGGCTTCGGGTGGACGGCTGGTGGGCGCGACGTCAGCGCCGTCGCTGTCCGAGCCGCCGCCGGCCGCGTCGGCGACCTCGTCGGGGACGATCGAGGTGGCGGGAGCCGACGTGGGCGTCGAGTCGGTCTCCGCGACGGTGGTCGTCACCGCAGCTGGTGCTCCCGTCGCGGCGGGCGCAGCGACCTGGGTCGTTCGAGGACCCGCGGCCGCGTCGTCGACATCGCCGGCGGGCTCCGTCCCGGTCGTCGCGGACCCGTTCGCGGGTGCCGTGGTGGCGTCCGTGTCGGCTGCCGACGCTTCGCTCTCGGAGTCGGAGTCGGTGACCGAGCCCTGCGCACCCGACGAGCTGGCGCCGCTCGGCACCTCCGTGCGCTGCTGCCGTCGTGCGGGAGCGAGGGCGCCGCCGTCGGCCGCTCCGTCGACCTCGATGACCACGGCGCTGCCCGACACCGTGCCGGACGCCTCGACGAACGTGGTTGCGACGGTGCTGGTGGGCACATCGGCAGACGGCGCGTCGGGCTCGGTGGGCAGGGTCGCGGGCGGACCGGAGGGAGTCGTGTCGGGGGTGGTCTCGACCGAGCGCACGAGGTCGAGCCCCGAGTTCTCACCCAGGAGCGTCGGCGCAGCGAGAGAGCCTCCGATCGCTGCGATCGCGGCAGCAGCGATGAGCACACCCGTCCGTCGTCGGGCGGGCGGCCGATCGTCGTCGGCGCGTTCGGCCTCGATCACATCGATCATCGCGGTCAGATCATCCCACCTCGGTGCCCCGGATCACGCGCGCGGCGATGGTCCGGCCCGACCGGACGCAGGCGGGGACACCGATGCCGTCGAAGCTCGACCCCGCCACGTGGACGTGAGAGGGCAGCGCCGACCGGACGTCGTCGACCCAGCGGCGATGGTGCGGGCGGTACTGAGCGAACGCGCCGGGCCATCGGGTCAGTCGGATCTCGACGGGCGACACCGATGTGCCGAGGTGCACGCGGAGATCGTCGAGGGTGCGGTCGACGATGGCGTCGTCGTCGAGGTGGAGGACCGGGGCACCGTCTCGTCCGGCCGACACGCGGAGGATCTCGCCGCCACCCGGCGGACGCCAGTGCGCCCACTTCTGGCTGGCGAACGACCCCGCCGTGACGTGTCGCTGGTCGGGCTTCGGAACCAGGTAGCCGCTGAGACCTCCGAGGCGATCGGGCCACTCGTCCGCCGCGACATGCATCGTCACCATCGCGACGTCGGCGGTCTCGGCGCCGTCGAGCGCCTCGATCGTTCCCGGGTCGACGGCCCGCGATCCGGTCGACCCCGTCACCGTGGCGAGCGGGCGGAGCAGGTCGGCCGTGGTGGCCGCCGGCGTGGCGAGCACCACGTCGTGGAAGCGTTCGCCGGACACGATGACGCCGTCGTCGTCGAGGCCCTCGATCTCGGCAGCGGTCGGTCGGAGCTCGGCGCCATCGGCAATGGCTCGTTCGATCGCCGCGTGGGCCAGACGATTCATGCCGCCCGCCGGCGCAGCGAAGATCGGGGCCGCCGGGGCGCTCCCGGTGCCGGCGGCCGAGCTGGCGGACATCTGCCGAGCACCGAGGAGGAGGCTCCGGTGCCCTGCGAGACCGGCCAACTGCGGGACCTCGGCGAGGCTGAAGCGGTCGGTGTCCGTGGCGTAGATGCTGCCGACGAGTGAGTCGACCACTCGCTCGTGGACCTCAGAGCCGAACCGGGCTCGGATCAGGCGGCCGATCGAGTCGGCGTCGCGATCCCGTCCGTCGTCGGGGAGGCCGGGGACGGGCCGGCGTGGGAGCAGGGGCTCGACCGCGGCACGCATCTTGCCCCGCCACGAGAGCAGCTCGCTCCGTGCGAGCGCGGCGAGATCGCCGGGAACACCGAGGACGAGGCCTTCGGGGATCGGATGGAGCCGTTCGTGCCACACCGCAGCCCCGACCGCTTCGGGGTGGACCAGCTCACCCGAGAGGCCGACCTCGGCCGCGAGTCCGAGGGCGTCGGGAACGCGTTGCAGGAACGCGTCGGCTCCCTCGTCGATGGCGTCGAGTCCGGCGAACGGCGTCGCCTGGAGGCGTCCACCCACCGTGTTCGGCTCGAAGATCGTGACGGCGAGCTCGGGGCCCCGACTCCTCGCGAGGTCGAAGGCGGCGGCCGCTCCGGTGATCCCGGCTCCGACGACGGCGACGCGACGATCGTTCACGGGAGGGGATCGTACGGATCGTGATGCGTTCAGTCGGCGAGTGCTGCGACGCGTCGATGCCGACCCGGTGGTGATGGGCGCGCTCGCTCGACGCGTCGCGGCACTCGCCGACTGAGCGCATCACGATCCGTACGATTCCCTCCCGTGAACGATCGTCGTGTCGCCGTCGTCGGAGCCGGGATCACCGGAGCGGCCGCTGCGTTCGACCTCGCGAGGAGTCGGGGCCCCGAGCTCGCCGTCACGATCTTCGAGCCGAACACGGTGGGTGGACGCCTCCAGGCGACGCCGTTCGCCGGACTCGAC
>JBCCTP010000252.1:0-6821 GCA_039198505.1 Actinomycetota bacterium
CGCCGGTCTCGGACGTCACCGTGCCTGGTCCCGATCCCGCTCGCTGACCTCCGGGCGTCGCTCGAGTGACGGCGGTCCGACCGGGTGTGGACACGGAGGGCGCGATGGCCGTCATCCACGGCGATCGCTCGCCGAACGTGAGATCACGTCACCGTGCGTCGAGATTCCGGTCCTGATGTTCCGGAATTGGAATCGTTGTCCACAGCTCGATCCCCAGCCTGTGTGTTTCTCTCGACGTCACCTTGAGGAAACCTTGCTGGACGTGGCCGAATCGTCATGAGATCACACTCCACGTGGTGAGAGGAGCGATGAGGGTGGAATTCTTGACCCTCGAGTTCTCCTCGACAGTGAGTCGATGTGGAGAACCGGCCGTCAACCCTCGACCTCGATCTGTGACTGAGATCGAGGCTCGGGTCGAGTTCTCAGCCGGTCATGGCGCGATAGATCCGCTCCAGGTCCTCGAGATCGGCGAAATCGATCGCGATCCGACCTCGGCGCGAGCCGAGCGTGACGGCGACGCGTGTGTCGAGGTGGTCGGCGAGAAGCTGTTCCAACTCGAGCAGACCCGGCGGACGAAGCTTGGTCGCCGGTGTCAGGCCCGCACCATCGATTGGATCCTCGGCGCTGGTCGACGAGTCGTCGGGCAGCCCGCCCGACGTGTCGGCCTGCGAGGTGTCGTCGTCGCCGCCACGCACCGCGCGCTCGACCTGCCGAACCGACCAGCCGTCGTCGACCGCCTGCGTCGCCAGTTCTTCCTGGCGACGTCGATCGGGGGTGCCGAGAAGAGCGCGAGCGTGGCCGGCGGACAGCTGACCGTCGGCCACGAGGGACTGGACGGCCGGCGGCAGACCGAGCAGCCGGATCGTGTTCGTGATGGCGGAGCGACTCTTCCCGATACGCCCCGACAGCTGCTCGTGGGTCAGTTCGAAGTCCTCGAGAAGCTGCTGGTACGCCGCGGCTTCCTCGAGCGGCGTGAGATCTTCGCGATGAAGGTTCTCGACCAACGCCTGCTCGATCGAACTGGTGTCCGACGTGGTCCGAACGATCGCAGGAATGGTCGCGAGTCCCGCTCGCTGCGACGCCCGCCATCGACGCTCCCCCGCCACGAGCTCGTATCGATCGTCTCCGAGCGGTCGGACGAGGATCGGCTGCAACACCCCCATCTCGGCGATCGAGGCAGCGAGTTCGACGAGCGCGTCTTCGTCGAAGTGCGCACGCGGCTGATGTGGATTCGGGACGATCGACGCCGTCGTGATTTCCACGAGGACGGCGTCCCCACCCTCGGACGTCGCCGCATCCTGAGGAATGAGGGAGCTCAGACCCTTTCCGAGTCCGCTACGTCGAGACACTGTGCACCTCCTGCGCGGCGTCGCGGTAGGCGATGGCGCCACGAGATCGCGGGTCGTAGGTCGTGATCGGCTGGCCGAAGGACGGCGCCTCGCTCAGCCGAACCGATCGAGGAATGATTGCGCGGAGGACCTTCTCACCGAAGTGATCCCGGACCTCACTCACGACGTCGTCGGACAGCTTGGTCCGTGCGTCGTACATCGTGCAGAGGATCGTGGTGACCTCGAGATCGGGATTCAGATTCTTCTTGACCAGGTCGACCTGGCGGAGCAGCTGGCCGAGACCTTCGAGTGCGTAGTACTCGCACTGGATCGGGACGAGCACCTCGTCGGCGGCGGTGAGGCTGTTGACGGTGAGGAGCGCCAATGACGGCGGGCAGTCGACGAGGACGTAGTCGTAGTCGTCGAGAACGGGCTGGAGCGCCTGTTTGAGTCGTTGCTCCCGGCTGAACGCGGGAACGAGCTCGATCTCGGCTCCCGCGAGGTCGAGTGACGCAGGAGCCACGAAGAGGTTCTTGACGTCGGTCGGCTCGACGACGTTCTCGAGCACGTCCTCCTGCATGAGGACGTGGTACATCGACCGCTCGAGCCCGCGGTTCTCGATGCCGAGACCGGTCGACGCGTTTCCCTGGGGATCGAGATCGAGGATCAGCGTGCGTTGTCCCAGCTCAGCGAGCGCGGCGCCGAGGTTGATCGTGGTGGTGGTCTTGCCCACACCACCCTTCTGGTTCGAGATGGCGATGACTCGTGGGAGTGGTCGAGATGGCGAGGCCATTGACCGAAGCGTACGGCTCCGACGCCTCGGGGACGCGGATCCCATCGGGGCCGTCCGTGGTTTCACGTGAAACGGGAGGTGGTCGCCGAGTCGGATCGAACGGCCACCGACTGCGATGTTCCACGTGAAACATCCGTACCGCGCCAGCAGCGGGGATTATCTATCGGAATCGGCCGCCTCGAACACGATGACACGACCACGGTCGAGCACCGTGAGACCGAGATCCTGTCCGATGCTGACGCCGCTCCACTGCTCGACCTCGGGCGGCGGTTCGCTCAGCACGACACGGCCGCCCGGTCGAACCAGACCCGCCGCGATCGCCAGCGTCTCCTCGGGTGGTCCGAATGAGCGCGCCACGACGGCATCGAACGAGTGAGGAACCTCCGCGACGAATCGTTGCGCCTCGACACACCGGACCTGGACGTTCTCCACCGGGATCCGACGGCGCGCCAGCTCGAGACGATCGGCGCGATGCCGCCGGCGATCGACGAGCACCACGTCGAGATCCAGCCGCTCGACAGCGATGACCAGTCCTGGGACTCCGGCACCCGAACCCAGGTCCACCACACGGCCCGCGACTGCATCGAGCGCCCGGACGAAGGCCTGGGAGTGATCGATGACCCAGTCCACGGGCCGGGACCCCAAGTCACCACGGGCTCGCGCAGCCTCGAGGACGCCAGCGAGACGCTCGCGCCGAGACGTCAGCTCACCCAGGCCCTCGTCATCACCTGCGACATCGTCGACGCCACGATCGACGACACCGTCCGCGCCGAGATCGGCGACATCGTCGCCAGACACGGGTTCAGGCAGGGTCCACCACGATGTAGCGGTTGGGGTCGTCGCCCTCCGAGCGGCTCGTGACGCCCTCGGCCTCGTTCAGTGCGTCGTGGACGACCTTGCGATCGGCCGACGCCATCGGCTCCAGCGCCCGGGCGACACCACTCTCACGAACCTGCTCTGCGACCGAAGCGGCGAACGACGCAAGTGCCGCCGAACGACGCTCGCGGTACCCGCCCACGTCGACGCGCAGCCGGGTCGTCTGGTCCCCCAGGCGACGCTGCGCTGCGACCCGCGTGAGATCCTGGACCGCGAGCAGCGTCCGCCCGCGCGGTCCGACGAGGAGACCCAGGTCGGACCCGGCGACGGACACGTCGAGTTCGGTCCCGTCGACCGCGACCGACGTCGTGCCGTCGCCTCCGAACGCCGTGACCAGACCGTCGACGAACGCCACTGCGGCGTCGCCGACTTCCTCCGGTGACACCGGACTCTCCTGCACGGTCTCCTGATCCTGGGTCATTGCTGCCTTCTTCCTGTTCGGTGAGCGACGTCGTGACGAACCCGACGACTAGTTCGTCGATCCGGAACCATCCGCGACGGCGGCGGCCGGCGCAGCCGCACCGTCCACGTCGGCCGTCTCGGGGGAGATGTCCGACGCCGGCGAGGCCGCCGGCGACTCGGAGCGCTGGCCACCCCGATCGGAGCGGTTCGACGATCGCGACTCGGCCAACTTCTTCCCCCCGCCGCGCTTGGAGGAACGCCGGCGATCGTTCTTCGGCCGGACGGGCGTCGGACGGACCCGCGCCCGCACACGAGCGGTGCCACGAACCCGACCGAACAAGCCCGGTCGGGGCTCTTCGAGGACGTCGAACTCCGCTTCGTCGGCCGCGACGCCGAGCTGGTCGAGCGCCTCTGCCTTCGCGTCGTCGACGGTCTTCGCCGTCGTCTCCACCCATTCCATTGTCGATCTCCGTCTTCGTGTGTCGATCTGGTGTGCTCGCGCCCGGGCACGACTCGCCCGTCAGCGCTTCTTCTTCTTGTTGCCGGACTTCGGACGACTGGTCCGGCGTGCCTGTGCTTCCTTGCGCGTGGGCGTCGGACGCCCCTTGCCCCCCGCACTCGTCGGACGCCCCTTCGGTGGGGTCACCCGTTTGCTGGTCGTCGGACGCGAGTTCGCCGCCTTCTTCTTCGGCGGCGTTCCCTTCCCCTTCCCGTTGCCGTTGTCATCGCCACGGGCTCCGCCCAGGTCGCGCTTCATCTGGCCGAACAGGCCGCCGTCCTCGCCGCGCTTCTTGGCTTCCTCGCGAGCAGCCTCACTCGCCCGCTGCGCCTGTCGGCCGAGCGACTCGTCGGAGCCGTAGAAACGGCGGGTGATGTAGTACTGCTGCAGGATCCGGAGCAGCGTCTGGAAGATGTAGTAGATGACCAGCGCCGCGAGGAAGAACACCTGGAACACGGCGAAGACCACCGGCAGGTACTGCATCAGCTTCTGCTGCGTGGGCGACATGGTGGGGCTGATGGCCGCCCGCGCAGCGACCATTCGCTGCTGGAACCAGTACAGGGCACCCAATCCGACCACGAGCAGTGTGTAGATCAGCCCGAGGAGTGGTCCTTCGGCGATCGCCTGCGCCGGTGACAGCGCCAGGTCGAGGCCGATCGACGAGATCTCCTCCTGATCGTAGAGATCGACCGAGATCGCCGAGTCGGCGCTGAGGTACCGCGGGATGAAGCCCGCATCGGTGTCGGCACCGATGGCTCGCAGTGTTGCATGCGCGACCTCGTCGGCGGCGCCGCGCGGCGTGTACGTGAGGCCGCGCAGGATGCGGAACATCAGGATGAAGATCGGCATCTGCGCGAGAATCGGCAGGCAGGACGACAAGGGGTTGACCTTGTGGTCCTGGTAGAGCTTCATCATCTCTTCGTTGAGCTTCTGGCGGTCGTCGCGGTACTCCGCCTGGAGCTTGCGCATCTCGGGCGCGATCTTCTGCATCTCGAGCATCCCCTTGGTGCTCTTGAGCGTCAGGGGCGTCGTGATGGCCATCACCACGACCGACATCAGCGCGATGGCGATCGTGTAGCTGTTGGTCCAGCTGTAGAACCAGGACAGCAGTGCGGCGGGGATCTCGAGCACGGAAGGTCAGTCCTCTTCGCTGGAGGGATCGCTGGAGGGATCGCTGGGGGAGTCGCCGGTCGAGACGGCCGCATGAGCCCGACGGCGGCGTCCGGCGGGTTCGGGAACAGGGTCGTAGCCGGACGGTCCGAACGGCCGGCACCGGGCCAGTCGGCGAACCGTGAGCCATCCGCCCCGCCACGAGCCGTGGGCGATGATCGCCTCACCGGCGTAGGTGGAACACGACGGCGTGAACCGGCACGGCGACGGTCGACCCTCGGCCGCACGCTGGTAGCGGATGATCATCCGGACCATCCACCGCTGGGGGCCGGTGAGGGAGTCGACGACGGACCCACTTCGACTCTCCGTGACATCTTGACCACCATCTGTTGCAGATCGATGGACAGATCGGTGGACGAGAGTTCGACCGCCGCGCGGTCTGCTCGAATCAGGACCCACCCGGGTGGCAGGTCGCACGCACCGAGGACCGCTCGAGCGCGTCGTCGGAACCGATTTCTGCGCACCGCGGTCCCGGCGGATCGTGGAACGGCGAACGCGACCCTCGTGGGTCGGCCAACCGGATCGTGCAGATACGTACACCGCAGCGTGCCCGCCCGGACCCTGATCCCGGATCGTCGCAGACGATCGAACTCGGATCGTGTCCGGAAGCGTTCGATCAAGCCGAGAGGCGGGCCCGGCCCTTGGCACGACGAGACTTGATCACGGCGCGGCCGGCGCGAGTGCTCATGCGGGCACGGAAGCCGTGCTTCTTGGCACGACGACGGGCGTTGGGCTGGTACGTACGCTTCACTTGACGACTCCGTTGGCTCGGGTCCGGTGGTGGCGCTCCACGGGCCGCTGCTCGAGCCAGGAGGGCAGCCCACCCGTGGCGCCCAGGGGACACCGGACGACCGCGCAAGGCTAGGGCGCGCGACCCGACGGTCCCAACACCTCGGCCGCGACCGGTCATCTCGGAGCGCGATCTCACCACTCGTGCTCGGCTGACACCGTGCGGTGTCGACATCCCGTCCGGAGGCTCGGGTGCGTGTGGACATCGATCATTCGAGCGCCGGGGATGAACGACGCGTCACCGACGTGACCCACCGGCGGGTCGGACGTGAACGGAGTGTGAATGACATCGATGTAAGTTGTCCACAGACCGGAAACACACACGAAACACCAGCTCAGGAGGGGTGTCTCAGCGTGTTTTCGCAGCACGGAACGCCGTGATAGCGTCGTCTGTCCGCCGGAGAGGCCCGACCTGTCCACACTCTGTGGACGTCCCTGTGGACAGCTCCTCGGTTTCCGTCACATGCCTGCCACCGACGCCGACGACCTCTGGTCCAAGATCACCGTTTCACTGCGAATGCAACTGGCGGAGAGCGTGTGGTTCTCCACGTTCCAAGACGTCCGACCGGTGTCGGTCGACGACGGATCACTCCATCTCATGGCCCCGAGCGCCTACGTGAGGGACCGGATCATGACCCGGTACCGCCCGCTCGTGACCGACGCACTCGACGACATCGGCGAGGGAGGACTCGACGTCCAGGTCAGTGTGGTCGCCGGCGCCAACGGCGACCCCGGCACCGACCACGGCGCCGCGTCCGGCACGGCCGACCAGCGCGACACCGCGCCGGCCACCCCCACGACGCCATCGCCCTCGACGCCACCCTCCGACACCGCGTGGGCACCATCCGCGGCCGACCTTCGCCTGGAAGAGGCGGGGATCTCCAGCGACTACACCTTCGAGACGTTCGTGAAGGGGAGCTCGAACCAGTTCGCGCTCGCCGCCGCTCTCCGCGTCGCCGAGACA
>JBCCTP010000253.1:0-6795 GCA_039198505.1 Actinomycetota bacterium
CAACCTCGCCTCCGTCATCCTGCAGATGGCCAACATCGGGCTGGGCGACATGGGGCGCTTCCCCTTCGTGGAGCCGCCCGATCGCCGCACGATCCGCGACGGCGAGCGACTGCTCGACGAACTCGGCGCGATCCGACGCCGTCGCGCTGACGGCGATCCGGTCCGACTCACGAAGACCGGCCGCCGCCTGGCGCGTCTGCCGATCGACCCGCGCCTCGCCCGGATGCTGCTCGAAGCCGACCGGCTCGACTGCGTTCGCGAAGTGCTCGTGATCGTGTCGGCGCTCTCGATCCAGGACGTCCGCGAGCGGCCGGTCGAGCGCCGAGAGACCGCCGACCAGCTGCACGCACGTTTCAAGGTCGACGGATCGGACCTGCTCTCGATCGTGGCTCTGTGGGATCACTTGCGGGTCAAGCAGCGGGAGCTGTCGGGAAACGCGTTCCGTCGGATGTGTCGTGACGAGTTCCTCCACGTGTTGCGGATCCGCGAGTGGATGGACCTGCACCGACAGCTGCGACGTGTCGCGAAGGAGATGGACATCCGCACGACCAACGTGGAGGCCCACCCCGATCATGTTCATCGCGCCCTGCTCGCCGGGCTGCTGTCGCAGATCGGGCACCGGTCGACCGACCGGTCGACCCGCGGTGCGACGTTCCAGGGTGCGCGCCAGGCGGAGTTCGTGATCGCGCCGGGATCGGTCCTCACGCGTCGGCCGCCCGAGTGGGTGATGGCGGCCGAGCTGGTCGACACCGGCCGGATCTACGCCCGCCGCGTCGCGACGATCGACCCCGGCTGGGCCGAGCATCTGGGCTCGCACCTCGTGAGTCGTTCGTACGGCGAGCCGCGGTGGGACGAGAAGCACGGCCGGGCAGTCGTGACCGAACAGGTCACGCTCTTCGGACTGACGCTCGTGTCCGACCGTGTCCTCGGCCTCGACCGCTTCGACGTCGACGCCGCCCGACGAGTGTTCCTGCGCCGAGCGCTGGTCGACCGTGAGGTCCCCGATCACTGGCTCGATCGCCATCCGACGGTCACTGCCAACGCCGACCTGCGGGCACGGCTCTCGTCGCTGTCGGATCGAGTGCGCACCCACGATCTCCTCGACGACGACGACCTGTTCGACTTCTACGACGAGAGGATCCCCGACGACGTCACCTCGATCGATCGGTTCGACCGATGGACGCGCGAGACCGGCGCCGGCGAACGACTCGCCCTCGACGACGACATCGCCACCGAGCTGCTCGGTCGACGCGGGATCGACCTCGCCGGATTCCCCGACGTGTGGCGAATCGGTGGAGTCGAGGTGCCGCTCACGTACCGATTCGCTCCCGGGGAGCCGCTCGACGGCGTCACCGCACACGTTCCGCTCGCTGCTCTGGCCGGGCTGTCGCAGACGCCGTTCGAGTGGCAGGTACCCGGACGGCGACGCGAGCTCGTCGACGCGACGATTCGTGGATTGTCGAAGGAGAGGCGGCGTGCGTTGATCCCGATCGACGACACGATCGAGGCCGTGGTCGAGCGGATGGGCCTCATCGAGGGACCGGCGATCGATCGAGCCGTGGAGGAGCGCCCGTTCGCCGATGCGCTCGGCGAGCATCTGTCCGTCGTCTCGGGCGTGCGGGTGTCGGCGGCCGAGGTCGCCGCCTCGGCGGTCCCCGACGACCTTCGCGTCCACGTGGTCGTCGCCCGCGGGACGGGTGAGGACACCGAGGTGCTGGCGGTCGGCGACGACCTCGACGAGATCCGCCGGCAGCTGGTCGACGAGACGCGCTCGGCGGTGGCGAAGGCCGCTCCGATCGAGGAGCGGCGTGGCATCGTGGAGTGGGACGTCGGTGATCTTCCCCGATCGGTGTCGGCCGCGGGTGACGGTGGCGACGGAGTGCTCGCACACCCGACCTTGCTCGACGTGGGCGACAGCGTGTCGCTCCGCGTCGTCACCAGTCCCCGCGTGCAAGAGCGGGCGATGCGCGGCGGCGTCCGGCGACTGCTCCTGCTCGGCGCCGCACCGACTCGGGCGTCGATCGAACGCCTCCTCACCGATGCGGGTCGGCTGGCGATCGCGGGAGCCGACCTCGAGCTGGGCGGGCTCGCCGACGACTGCATCGTGGGGGCGGTCGACTCGCTCATCGACGAGCACGGCGACCTTCCCTACGCCGAGGACGACTTCCGGACGCTCGAACGTCTCGTCCGGGCGAAGGGGGCCAACCGTGCGGGAACGGCCCTCGGCGCAGCCGTCCCGATCGTCGTGCGTGCCGGAGCGATCGCCCGACGGCTGGCGGAACTCCGGGCGCCGTCCGCCCGCGACGTGGTCGCCGACGTCAACGATCACCTCGGTCGTCTCGTCCGACCCGGATTCGTCGCGGCGAGTGGTCTCGACCGGCTCGACGACCTCGATCGGTACGTCCGAGCGATCGAGCATCGGGTCGATCACCTGGCGGGCGCCGTCGATCGCGATCGGCGCCGGCTCGACGAGATCCGTCCGCTCGAGCAGTCCTACCGGCGTCTCGTCGAGGGTCGCGCGCCCGACGAGATCGGCAGCGACGTTGCCGCCCTCCGATGGGACCTCGAGGAGCTCCGCGTGCAGGTGTTCGCCCAGCCCATCGGTGCCCGCGGCGACGTGAGCATCAAGCGGATCCGCCGGCGTCTCGCCGCCGCCGGCTGATCCGGCGAACCGGTGACGGAACCCTCCTGGAGTGGATCCCCAGAGGTGCTTGTGAGTACAAGAGAACCGTGGCGGTCGACATCCAGGACGGTGCGCGTCTCGGCATCGAGCCTCAAGATGCGGTCAATTCGTCTGGATCCGATCAGTCTGCGGGCCGATTCACCGGCGTGGTTCCGGGTCGCACACGCCGTCGACGTCGCATCAGCGTGCGCGGCATCATGCTGGTGTTCGCCGGCGTTCCGCTGGCCGCTGGCGTCGCCCTCGGCTACCAGGAGATCGACGAGGCGCTCGCCGAACGGTCCGAGGCCGCAGCGGTCCAGACCCAGGTCGACGAACTCGTCCAGCTCACCGAGCTGCGCGCATCGCTGATCGACGAACGGAACATGGCGAGCGCTGTCACCACGTTGAGCATCATCGGCTTCGATCCGGAACTGGTCTCGCTGATCGCCGGTGTCGACGTCCTCTCCGAACGAGACGCCGCCGCCGCTCGTGTCGACGAGCTGATCGTCGACTCGGAGTTCGCCGATCGCATGGACCACCTGGCCGAGGTCCGCGCGATCTCGAACGCCATCGACATCGTCGACGAGGAGGACCTCAGCGAGGCGGGTCGGCTGTACACCGACTTCGAGATCGAGATCGGAGCCGCCGTCGATGCTCGACTCGACGAGCTCCTCGACGATGCCGGACGGATCTCGTCGACCAGTGAGCTCATCAACAGCTTGCGGGTCTTCAGTGCGTCGACCAGCTTCCGAGCGGCGACGTCGAACTCGTCGACGGCGGCGCTGGCTGTCTACTTCGACCTCCCGGGGCTCGATGGCCGAACGGCTCTCGCCGAGCTCACCGGTGAGTCCTTTCGGGCCGACGGCGATCTTGCACTGATCCGCCGGATCGCGGACGACGACTCGAACGCGCTCGCCGAGATGGAGTCGTTCCTCGACCTCCCCAGTACCGAGAGCTTCAGCGCCGTCGTGCGAGACCTGACCAACTCGGGCGGTGTCGAACCGCTCAGCTTCGAGGACGTCAGCGAGCGACTCGACGAACTGCTGGTCGTGTTCAGCGACGGCAACGCATCGGTCGCTGCGTCGTTCGACGTCGTGACCGCTGCGGGCGCCGACGTGGACGACGCCGTCGATGCCTTGAAGGAGCGAGCGCAGTCCGGCGCGATGCGCGTCGCGATCTCGGTCATCATCGGCGCCCTCGTCGCGATCGGATTGTCGTTCGTCCTGATCCGCTTCATCGTTCGTCCGCTCGACCGCCTGGCCGAGGGAGCGCAGCGCATCCGGGACGGCGATCTCGATCAGCGCATCCCCGACGACGGTCCCGTCGAGATCCGCGGTGCGGCGCTCGCGCTGAACGAGGCGACCTCGAGTCTCGAGCACTTCCGACATCAAACCGACGCCCTCGCCCGCGGCGAGGTGTCGGCCGTCGTCGACGGCGACGACAGCCAGGTCGGCGCGCTCGGTGAGTCGATTCGCGCCGCGGTCGACACGCTCGCCGAGTCGATCTCCGCTCGTGATGAGCTGCGCGAGCAGCTGCTCCACGAGGCGTCTCACGACGGCCTGACCCAGCTCGCGAACCGGCGGGCCTCTCTCGACAAGCTCCGCGCCGCTGTGGCGTCACCGTGGAAGCGGGGGAACACCGCCGTGTTGTTCGTCGACCTCGACGGATTCAAGAGCATCAACGATCACCACGGCCACCGCGCCGGCGACGTCGCGCTCCGCATCGTCGCGTCGCGGCTCGGGTCCGCCGTCGGGCCCGACGCACACGTCGGCCGACTCGGCGGCGACGAGTTCATCGTGATCATCGAGGAGGTCCCGACTCCCGCAGTGGCCGTCGGGGTCGGCGAGCGGATCATCGAGGCCGTGTGTGTGCCGATCGACGTCGACGGCACGTCACTCGCGCTCTCGGCCAGTGTCGGCGTCAGCCTCGACGATGGCCGTGGAGTGACCGCGCAGGCGATGCTCCACGAGGCCGACGTGGCGGTCTACGAGGCCAAGCGGGCCGGGTCGGGCATCGTCCGGGTCTGTGACGAGGCGATGCGGACCGAGATCGAGCGGTCGGCCCGCCTCGAGTCGGAGCTGCGGCGTGCGCTCCACTCCGACGAGTTCGAACTCTGGCTGCAACCGGTCGTCGACGTCGAGGGGCTGGTCGAGTCGAGCCGTGAAGCCCTGATCCGCTGGCGCCACCCCGAGCGCGGTCTCGTCATGCCCGGCGACTTCATCGAGTTCGCCGAGCGCTCGGACCTCATCATCGACATCGACCGCTGGGTCCTCCTCGACGCAGCGCGGGTGCTGGCGGCGGATCCCGACGGCACGCCGATCGCCGTGAACGTGTCGGGTCGTCACCTGACCAGCGAGTCGTTCGTGCACGACGTGATCGCTCCGCTGCGGGCCCACGACGTCGATCCGTCGCGGATCGTCGTCGAGGTCACCGAGAGCTCCGTTCTCGACGACCTCGGCCGGGCTGCCGACCACCTCGATCAGCTCCGAGAGCTCGGTGTGCTCGTCGCGATCGACGACTTCGGAACCGGCTACGCATCTCTGTCGTACCTGCGTCAGCTCCCGGTCGACATCATCAAGATCGACCGGTCGTTCACTCGCGACGAGGAGTCGCAGTCGCTCGTCAGCATGGTGGTCGAGACCGCACGACTGCTCGACCTCACGGTGACCGCCGAGGGCGTCGAGGACGAGCAGCAGGTGGACACGCTCCGTCGTCTCGGCGTCGATCGGCTGCAGGGGTACCACTTCGGTCGACCGCGGCCGCCGGCTCGCCCGCAGGTGGCTGCGGACGGACACGCAACGGGCTCCGTCGGGGCGGCTCTCCCGCCCGAGGGCGCCGTGGCGATCGACGCCCCGGTCGCCGGTCGCTGATCGTCGCCCGTCAGGCCCGCTGGAATCTGCCCGGCTCGACCTCGGTCGCCTCGCTGCGCCGCAGCATCCGGGCGACGTGCATCTCGGCGCTCCGCTGCTCGACCGAGTCGACGAACGGCGCGACGACGTGCGGTCGGTAGATGAAGCGGTGGGCGACCATCTCGTCGATCGTGTGCGGCTCGACGAGGAAGTCGAGCATCGCGTCGTGGCGGCGGGGGATCACGGCGTGGAACGTGTCGAGGAGGTCGAGGA
This sequence comes from Actinomycetota bacterium, assembly GCA_039198505.1. Classification (GTDB taxonomy): domain Bacteria; phylum Actinomycetota; class Acidimicrobiia; order Acidimicrobiales; family Ilumatobacteraceae; genus Ilumatobacter_A. The sequence goes on from JBCCTP010000253.1 coordinate 5,785, forward strand.
ACGCCTCGCGGCCTTCGATGATCCCGCGGTGGTGGAACGTGACGTACCAGGCGGCCTCCTCGTCCCGTACCCGTTCCAGGCTGGCCTCGAAGTCGTCGAGGTCGCTCCACGCGTCGCCGTAGTAGGGACCGAACCCGGTGAGGTCGATGTCGGAGAGGAAGAAGACGTCGCCGATCCGGAACCCGCTGTGTCCCCGTGTGTGCCCGGGGAGGTGCATGGCCTCGACGGAGACGCCTCCGAGGTCGAACACGTGACCGTCGGAGAAGCCGTGGGCGTCGGGCCGAGGGGTGAAGTGGAACTCCTCGACCAGGCTGGTGGCGAAGTCGTCGCGCTCGGGACCGTCGAGCCCGTACACCTCGAGGAGCCCGTCGAGTGACGAGACACCCGGGAGGTCGTGCTCGTGCACGTGCACGCGAGCGGTCGAGAACAGGCCGTTGCCCGCCATGTGGTCCTCGTGGCTGTGGCTGTTCACGACGACGTCGACCGGGAGCGGCGCCCCGCCTCGCTGGACGACGTCGATCGACGGGTCGACGATCATCGTCTCCCCGTCACCGCGTACGAGGAGCGAGTTGCCGCTCGGGTAGCGGCCCTCATCGGCGCCGACGAGGACCGAGACGCGATCGGTCAGCGCTCGGATCGACTCACCCCATGCCGCCGGACCGGCGACCGCGGTCACGACGTGCCGCTGTCGGAGCTCTGGTCGTCGGCGAGCCTGAGGTCGAGCGCCGCCGAGTTCATGCAGTACCGCTCGCCGGTCGGCTGCGGCCCGTCGGGGAAGACGTGGCCCAGGTGTGCACCGCAGTTCGCGCACAGGACCTCGGTGCGCACCATGCCGTGCGATCGGTCCTCTTTCACGACGACCTTCGACGGATCCAACGCCTCGAAGAACGAGGGCCAGCCCGATCCCGAGTCGTACTTGGTGTCCGACGAGAACAGCGCGGTGTCGCAGACGATGCAGTGGTAGGTGCCGGGGTCCTTCGTGTTCCAGTACGCGCCCGTGAAGGCGCGCTC
>JBCCTP010000254.1:0-6768 GCA_039198505.1 Actinomycetota bacterium
GGCGAGATCCACGACACACTCGCCCAGGGCTTCACCTCGATCGTGGTGCTGAGCCGCTCCGTCCAGCGCAGCGGCGACTGGCGCGACGGTGTCGGGCGCATCGAAGAGGTCGCATCCGACAATCTCCAGGCCGCTCGACGCCTCGTCGCCGCCATCGGCCCGGCCGAGTTGGACTCGTCGTCGCTGCCCGACGCGCTCCGGGACCACGTCACGAGTGCAGCGCCGGCGACCACCACCGAGTTCGACGTGGTCGGCTCTCCCCAGCCGCTCGGGGCGACCACCGACGTCGCGCTCCTTCGCGCGTTGCAGGAGTCGATTCTCAACGTCCGTACCCACGCGCACGCATCGTCGGTCCACGTGACCCTGAGCTACCTCGACGATCGAGTCGTGCTCGACGTGGTCGACGACGGCGTGGGCTTCACGCCCGGCGAGGTCGCAGATCGCGGGGACGTCACCGGAGGTCAAGGCCTCCGCTCCGTCCGCCAACGCATCGAATCGCTCGGCGGCACGGTCGAGGTCGAGACCGCCGCAGACGACGGCACGGCCGTGTCGGTCCAACTCCCGATCGGAGCCCCATGACCCTCTCCGTTCTCGTGGTCGACGACCACCCGATCGTGCGGGGCGGCATCGTGTCCCTCCTCGACGCCGAGCCCGACATCGACGTGATCGGTGAGGCGGACGACGGCGACGCCGGGTCCCGACTCGCCGCCGAGTTGCGCCCCGACGTCACGCTCATGGATCTGCGGATGCCGGTGCTCGACGGAGTCGGTGCGATCGGGCGGATCCGCGCGGATCGGCCCGACGCCGCGATCGTGGTGCTGACCACCTACGACACCGACGAGGCGATCGTGCGCGCGATCGAAGCCGGGGCGACGGGATACCTCCTCAAGGACGCTCCGCCGAACGAACTCCTGGACGCGATCCGACGCGCCGCCGCCGGCGAAACGGTCATCGCTGCTCCGGTCGCGCGCCGGCTCGTCGAACGAGTGCGAGACCCATCGGCCGGCGCTCTTTCCCAACGGGAGATCGAGGTGATCCGAGAGGTCGCGTCCGGCAACACCAACGCCGAGATCGCGAAGACGCTCCACATCAGCCAGGCGACGGTGAAGACCCACCTCATCCACGTGTACGACAAGCTCGGGGTGGCAGACCGAGCGGCAGCCGTCGCCCGGGCCTACGACATCGGGATCCTCTCGCCCGGAGGCTGAGCCGCCGGTACCGTCGCGGATGCCATGATCCTCACCCAGTACTACCTCGACTGCCTGTCGCAGGCCTCGTACCTCATCGGTGACGAGACCACCGGCCGGGCCGTGGTCGTCGACCCGCGACGCGACATCGACGAGTACGTCGCCGATGCCGCCGAGGCCGGTCTGACGATCGAGCTCGTCATCGAGACGCACTTCCACGCCGACTTCCTCTCGGGACACCTCGAGCTCTCGGCGGCCACCGGCGCCGACATCGTCTACTCCTCCGTCGCCGAAACCGAGTTCGAGGTCCGACCGGTGGCCGACGGCGAACGCATCTCACTCGGCGAGGTCGAGCTCGAGTTCCTCCACACCCCGGGTCACACGCCGGAGTCGATGAGCGTCGTCGTCCGCGAGCGCCCGGGCGAACCACCGCACTCGGTACTCACCGGCGACACGCTCTTCATCGGCGACGTCGGCCGCCCCGATCTGCTCGCATCGCTCGGCTTCACCCGCGACGAACTCGCCGAAATGCTCTATGAGAGCTTGCACAGAAAGCTGCTCACCCTGCCCGACGCCACGCGGGTGTATCCGGCCCACGGCGCCGGATCGGCGTGCGGGAAGAACCTGTCGACCGACACCGTGTCGACCATCGGTGAGCAACGCCGGAGCAACTACGCGCTCCTCGCCGACGATCGACAGACGTTCATCGACCTCGTCACCGAAGGCCAACCGCCGGCGCCGGGCTACTTCGTGTTCGACGCAGTCCTCAACCGCCAGGACCGCGAGCTGCTCGACGAGACGGAGATGCCCACCGCCCTCGACCTCGCGGCGTTCGACCAGCTCGTCGCAGCAGGGGCGATGGTCATCGACGGCCGGGACCCGGAGGACTTCGCTCGAGGACACCTGTCGGGCTCGATCAACGTCGGGCTCGCCGGGCGCTACGCCGAGTTCGCCGGATCGGTGGTCCCGAGCGACGTCGACATCGTCCTCGTCGTCGACGACGGCTTCGAGCTCGAGGCGAAGAACCGGCTGGCTCGCATCGGATTCGACCGGGTCGCCGGATTCCTCGCCGAGCCGCTCGCGGTGATGACCGACCACCCCGAACGTGTCCAGCGGGCGTCGCGCCTCACAGCCGCCGAGTTCGAGTCCCGAAAAGGCGACATCACCGGGCTCCAGTTGGTCGACATCCGCAACCCGGGCGAGATGGCCGGCGGCACGATCGATGAGGCGCTCTCGACCCCGGTGGGTCAGCTCCCGGGTCGGCTCGGCGAACTCGATCCGGCGGCGCCGACCGTGGTGTTCTGCGCCGGCGGGTACCGGTCATCGGTCGGGGCGAGCGTGCTCCGCCAGGCGGGGTTCCGCGACGTGTCCGACATCCTCGGCGGCTACGGAGCCTGGACCGCACTGACTCCCGCCTGAGCCCGTGTCGTTGACGTTCGGTTCACCTTCGGTTCCGCACCGTCGGGGGAATGAAACGAACGATCACGTCCGCGCTCGGCCTCGCCGTTCTCGTCTCCGGTTGCGGCAGTGACGGTGCCGCCGAGGGATTCCTCGAGGCCATCGGCCTGAGCGAGAACGTCGACGTCACCGCACCCGAGCTGCCTCCTGGATCCACCGACCCGGTCGCCGACCTCCTGGGTCGACTCGACGATGCGGGCTTCAACGGGATCGTCCTGATCGACGAGGCCGGCAGCGTGCGCAGCGAACCGTTCGGCACCGCCGACGGACCCGACGGACCGCCGATCGACGAGGACACGGTCTTCGACATCGGGTCGATCACGAAGCAGTTCACCGGGGCGGCGATCGTCCGGCTCGAGATGGACGGAGTGCTCTCGGTCGACGACGCCGTCGGCGACCACCTCGACGAACTCGACGGACGCCTGGCGGGCGTCACGCTTCACGAGCTGTTGACGCACACGGCCGGGCTCCCCGATGCGATCGGCGCCGACGACGAGCCGATCGACCGTGCTGCGTTCCTCGAACGAGCCGTGTCCCAGGTCGGCGCCCCGGGCGAGTTCCGCTATTCGAACGTGGGCTACAGCCTGCTCGGGATGGTGATCGAGACCGTCACCGACGGGAGCTACGAGGAGTACCTCCAGGACGTCTTGTTCGAGCCAGCCGGAATGGAATCGACGGGCTACGTACTCCCCGACTTCGACGAGCGCACCGTGGCGGTCGGGTACGACGGCGACGTCCGCCTGATGGCCCCCGACGACGTCGCCTGGGCCGACGACGGGCCGTGGTGGAACCTCCGTGCGAACGGCGGGATCCTCTCGACGGCGGCCGACATGCGGAGATGGAATCGGGCACTCGATGGCGACGAGGTGCTGTCCGCCCAGGCCAAGGAGAAGCTGTTCGCCCGCCACGTCGAGGAGGGCGAGGGGTCCGGCACCTACTACGGGTACGGATGGGTCAGCTTCCCCCGCAGCGACGGGAGCTGGTTCCACGGCCACAACGGCGGGAACGGGATCTTCTTCGCCGACCTGCTCCGCTTCCCCGACGAGGACGCCATGATCTTCCTCGCGTCCAACACGGCGGGTGCCGACGAGGACGCAGCCTTCCGGATCGGCGAGGCACTGCTCGACCGCGGCGCAGGCGCCGCGTGCTTGCCGACCTCGGACCCGACCTCGTTCCCGGTCGTCGACGACTTCCCGCCGACCGACGCGGGCGCTTCCGCAGCGGCACTCGTGGAGGTCTTGCTCGGCGGCGACCGCGACGACCGGCGCGCGTTCGCCGAGCGGCACGTGTCGGAGCAGCTCGCACAGGGAGCCTCGATCGACGAGCTGGTCGAGGAGATCGGCCGACTCCAGGCCGAATTCGCCGGTGATACCGTCGACGCGATCCACCAGGAGGACGACCACCGTCTGCACGTCGTGCTGTCGTCACCGGAGCGCTCCGCGGTCGTCAGCGTCAGCGTCGACCAGGCCGATCCCGTCCTCATCTCGTGCGTGGAGATCGGCGTCTGATGAGGGTGCTGCTGGTCGAGGACGACGCGTCGCTCGGCGACGCGGTCGTGTCGGGGCTCCGTCTGGACAATCTCGCAGTCGACTGGGCGGCCACCGCTGGGGAGGCGGAGAGCATGTTGGTGGCCACGCAGTACGACGTCGTCTGCCTCGACCTCGGTCTCCCCGACGGTGACGGACTCGACCTGTGCCACAAGATGAACGACGGGGTCATCGTCCGACCCGACCGACTCCTCATGCTCACGGCTCGCGACGGCGTCGCCGACCGCGTCGCCGGGCTCGACGCCGGTGCCGACGACTACCTCGTGAAGCCCTTCAAGCTGGCGGAACTCGCCGCTCGGATCCGCGCCCTGGTCCGTCGGAGCGATGACCGCGGCTCGGTCATCGAGGTCGGCGACCTCGCGATCGATGTCGCCGCGCACCACGTCACGCGAGGCGGCGTGGCGGTCGCCCTCACCGGGCGCGAGTTCGCTGTTCTCCGCTACCTCGCCAGCCACGCCGGCGAGGTCATCTCGACCGAACGTCTGCTCGAACACTGCTGGGACGCGAACGCCGACGACCTCACGGGAAGTGTGAAGGTGATCATTTCGCGGGTCCGGGCGAAACTCGGCCGACCCACGCTCATCTCGACCGTGCGGGGGTCCGGCTACCGCCTCGACCGGAGATGAGGCGGGTGTCCCTCCGAACTCAGCTCGTGGTGCTGGGACTGGTCGCGACGCTCATCCCGCTCGGTGTGCTGCTGCTCGTGGTGTTCGGCGTCGAGGAGGACGAGACGGTCGACACGACGAGCGACGGCGAGGTCATCGACGCCATCTCGGAGTCCGGTGTGTCGCCGTGGATCCCGATCACGGCGGTCGCGTTGGCGATCGCCGCGACGGGGCTGGTGTGGTGGTGGGCGAAGCGTGCGGTCGACCCGATCGAGCGAATGACCGAGCTGACCGACGACGTCCAAGCCGGGTCCTTGGACCGGCGGCTCGATCTCGACGGGGCGTCCGTCGAGATCCGAGCGTTGGGCGAGAGCTTCGACCGGATGCTCGATCGGCTGGCCGCCGCCTCGGCGGTGGAGCGACGACTGATCGAGGACGCCAGCCACGAACTCCGGACACCGCTGGCCGCACTGGCGGCCCGGCTGGAGGTCGCTTCTCGTCGCACGGATCCATCGGACATCGCCGACGACATCGCCCGATGCGAGGCCGATGTCGACCGTCTGCGCAACACGCTCGACGCGCTCCTCGCGTCGACGCGGACGCGGCAGAGCGAGCTCGAGCAGGTCGACAACGATCTGGTCCCTATCGTCCAGCGCCTCGTCGACCGCCAACGGCTCGTCAGTCCGTCGGTCCCGATCACCGTCGAGACACCCGGGTCGGTGGTGATCGGCGTCGACGGTCCGAGCGTCGAACGCGCCGTCGCCAACCTCGTCGCGAATGCGGTCGAGCACGGTGGTGGGAGCCCGGTGTCGGTCGACGTCGTGGAGACCGACGGCGCCGTGACCATCACCGTCACCGATCGCGGCCCGGGCATCGCCCCCGACCGGCTTCCGACCATCTTCGACCGGTACTCGGGACAGCGCCACGGACTGGGCCTCGCTCTGGTGAAGCAGGTCGCCGAGGCCTATGGCGACGTCGAGATCGAGTCGCCGATCGATGACGGACGCGGGTGTCGAGCGGTCCTGAGACTGAGGCGGTGATCCGACGAGTCTCGCGGCGGCGACCGCCGGGTCGGGACACTCGCGCCGGATGAGCGAAGCTGTCGGACGATGTCGTCCTCGGGCACCACACCCGCCGAGGAGCCGACTCTCGACGCGATCGTCATCGGATCGGGTTTCGGCGGCCTCTACGCGCTCCACCACCTGCGCGACCGGATGAGCCTGTCGGTGCGGGCGTTCGACGGTGCCGGCGGCGTCGGCGGCACGTGGTGGTACAACCGCTACCCCGGCGCCCGGGTCGACGCCCCCAGCGCACCGTTCTATGCGTTCACGTTCTCCCAGGAGCTGGTCGACGAGTGGGACTGGACCGAGACCCAGACCGCCGGGCCCGACGTGCTCCGGTACCTCGAACACGTCGCCGAGCGGTTCGATCTGATCCGGGACATCCAGTTCGAGACCTGGATCGTCGACGCCCGCTGGGACGAGGACGAGCAGCGGTGGATGGTCGAGACCGACTCCGGTGAGACCCACTCGGCCCGGTTCCTGATCTGCGCCACCGGAGCCCTGTTCGTCGCTCACACTCCCGACTACCCGGGCATCGACGACTTCGCCGGCGACACCTTCCACACCGGACGCTGGCCCCACGAACCGGTGCCGTTCGAGGGCAAACGGGTGGGCGTGATCGGCACGGGGTCGTCCGGCATCCAGTCGATCCCGGAGATCGCGACGACCGCCGACCACGTCACCGTGTTCCAACGGACCCCGCAGTACTCACTGCCGGCCCGCAACCGTCCTCTCACCGACGAGGAACGCCGGCGGTACAAGCAGGAGTGGCGGGAACTCCGCGAGTCGATGTGTCGCGGCGGCGGCTGGCCCTTCCGAACCAGTCGGCTGAAGGCGGCCGACTTCAGCCCCGAGGAACGCCACGATCGCTACGAGGAGATGTGGGAGCGCGGTGGCATCCACCTGTCGA
>JBCCTP010000255.1:0-6767 GCA_039198505.1 Actinomycetota bacterium
CCCGCTCGAACGGTGGATCCGACTGCGTCCGAACAACGCGATCAACGTGCTCGACACACACGACGGCATCGGGGTGATCGACGTGGGTGTCGACTCACGCGATCCCTCGCGGCCGGGGCTCCTGGTGCCGGACCGCATCGACCGCCTCGTCGAAGGCATCCACGAACGCTCCGACGGAACCAGCCGCGCCGCGACCGGTTCCTCGGCGTCCAACCTCGACCTGTACCAGGTGAACTGCACGTTCTTCGACGCGCTCGGAGGCGACGACGATCGGTATCTCGCCGCCCGGCTCGTCCAGCTCCTGCTACCCGGCGTGCCGCAGGTGTACTACGTCGGGCTCCTCGCGGGGCGCAACGACGTCGAGCTGCTGGAACGCACCGGTGTGGGGCGCGACATCAACCGCCACCACTACACCGAGGCCGAAGTCGCGGCCGCGCTCGACCGCCCGGTCGTGCAGCGGCTGATCGAGATGCTGCGCTGGCGGGCGACCGATCCGGCGTTCGACGGACGCTTCGAACTGGTCGAGTCGGCCCCGCACGAGTTGCGGATGCGCTGGACATCTCCCGAGTCGGTCGTCGATCGCACGATCGATCTCCGCACCGCCGACGTCACGGCCCACTGAGGCTCCGGTCGGCACACGGCCGACGTCAGGGGAGACGGCCGACGGTCATGCGATCGTGACCGGCGAGGTCGGGACGCGTCTCGACCTCGACGAGGCCCACGTCGCCCATCAAGGAGCGCACGGCCGGTCCCTGGTCGAACCCGTGCTCGAGGATCAGCCACCCGTGTGGCCGGAGCCGTGCCGGCGCGCCCGACACGATGGCCCGGAGGTCGTCGAGCCCGTCGGGGCCCGCCAGCAGCGCGCCGCTCGGTTCCCACTCCGCGACCGCCGGATCGAGGTCGGCCGATCCGACGGCGACGTACGGCGGGTTGGAGACGATCACGTCGAAGCGTTCGTCGGCCGGGAGCGCATCGAACCACGGGCCCGGCTCGGCGAGACGGACGTTCGCCGCCGCTCGCCCGATCCCGGCGACATTCGCCCGAGCGAGGTCGAGCGCGTCGACGTCGACGTCGGTCAACCACACCGTGGTCCCGCTGACCGGCAGCTCTTGCGCGACGGCGAGCCCGATCGCACCCGACCCGGTCCCCAGATCGACCACCGAACGCGTCGGCCCGACCGAACGAGCGGCGTCGATCGCAGCGCCGGCGACCAGCTCGGTCTCGGGCCGCGGGATCAGGGCCCGCCGATCGACGGCGAGGTCGACCGTCCGGAACGTCCAGGCACCGAGCACGTACTGGATCGGCTCGCCGGATCGGGCCCGGGCGACCATCGAGTCGAGATGGCGGACCGTGCGGATGGTCGCAGCGTGATCGAGCAGCATCGTGAACTCGTCCCGATCACAGCCCGACGCGATCTCACACATCCAGCGTGCGTGTTGGCGATCTCCGACCGCAGCGACCGTCTCGGCGAGCAGCTCGCGCCACGTCACGGTCCGCTCGTCGGTGTCGCCGTTCATCTCCGCTCCGTCCGTCTCCGCGCCGCCATGGCTCATCAGGCGTCGGTGCCGACCTCGCCGCCGTCGGCGAGCAGCCGCGATCGTTCCTCGGCCGCGAGCGGTTGGACGACGAGGTCGAGGTCGCCGGCGAGGACGTCGGCCAAGCGGTGGATCGTGAACCCGATCCGGTGATCGGTGACGCGGTTCTCCTTCACGTTGTAGGTGCGGATCTTCTCGCTCCGGCCGCCGCCCCCGACCTGCGCTCGGCGCTCGGCCGACTGCTCGGCAGCCCGTTCGGACTCGGCGAGTTCGTACAGGCGGGCGCGCAGCACCTGCATCGCCCGGTTGCGGTTCTGCAGCTGCGAGCGCTCGTCCTGCATCGTGACGACCACGCCGGTCGGTACGTGGGTGATCCGGACCGCGGAGTCGGTCGTGTTGACGTGCTGACCGCCGGCGCCGCTCGACCGGTACACGTCGATCTCGAGGTCACCGTCGGCGATGTCGACGTCGACCTCGTCGACCGCCGGCATCACGGCGACCGTGGCCGAGGACGTGTGCACGCGACCCTGGCTCTCGGTCACCGGCACACGCTGCACACGGTGCGGGCCTCCCTCGTACTTCAGGTGGCGCCACGCGTCGTCGCCCGAGACGGCGAACGTGATCTCGTTCCATCCGCCGAGGTCGCTCGCCGACGAGGAGAGCGTCTCGAGCCGCCACCCGTGACGACCGGCGAACGCCACGTACATCTCGTAGAGGTCACGGGCGAACAGGTTCGCCTCCTCGCCCCCCTCGGCTCCCCGGATCTCGACGATGACGTCACGGCCGTCGTGGGGATCGGCGGGGATCATGAGCTCTCGGAGCTCGGCCTCGAGGTCCGCGAGCTCGGCGGTCGCCGCGTCGATCTCGGCCTGCAGCATCGCCCGTTCGTCCCCGCTCGCCTCGGCGAACATCTCGCGTGCGGTCTCGCGATCGCCCGATCGTTGCTCGTGGCGCCGGGCCGCCGCGACGACGGGTCCGAGTTCGTTGTAGCGCTGCGACACGCGCCGCAGCTGCGCGGGATCGGCCAGGACCTCGGGAGCGGCCAGAGCGTGCTCGAGTGTCTCGTACTCGTCGGTGAGCTGAGCGAGGCGTTCGAACACGGGGGTACGGGGATCGGGTGGCGGGCCGTCGATCAGCCGAGCCGAACGAAGTCGACGGAGACGGCGGCGAGACCGGCGATCGCCTCGGTCACCGGCAGCAGGTCGCGAGACGGGAGTGCGACCGTGACCGCCCGATCGGCTCCGGCGAGCTCCGCCTGCTGCTCTGCGGCGTCGAGCGCGAACGGGACGACGTCGAGATCGACGCCCGACGAGAACACGACCGTGCGGACGACGTCGTCACCCGTGCGTCGACCGACCGCGACGCAGGGCGCTGCCAGCTTCATGCTCGGGCGTTCGACCGGCGGGGCGGCCGGCCGCAACTCGGTGAATCCGACCGATGCGGGATCGACGACCGCGTGCCAGCGATGCAGTCGTTCGCGAGCCATGCGGTTCAGTGGGTGACCGGGCGCCTCGACCGATCGATGACGGGCGACGCTCTCGACCACGCCCGACAGCGCCCGGGCCGTGGGGACATCGCCGTGCAGCAGCTGGAACGCCTCTCGGTCGTGCGCGCCGACACCGACCTCGAGGAACACCTCGCCGTCGGCGGGTACCGCGGTCGGCCGATCGCCGTTCTGCGGCTCCATCGACGAGCCCAAGGGGACGAGTTCACCGCCCGGGGTCTGCTCGAGCAGCCGACCGGTGGTGGGCGTGTCGACGACGCGACACACCTCGAGTCCGCGCACCTCGCCCGTGACCACCCCGTGCTCGACGTTGACGTCAGCGCCCGCTTCCTCGATCAGACCGGCGAGCGCCAGATGCTCGGCAGGAGGTGGATCGGGACTCCCCAGCGGCTCGGGGTCGACGCGGATCACACGGCGACCCTCGCTCGTCCAGATCGAGATCGGGATCCCGAAACTCGCCGCACGACGGGCGAGGAGGCCGAGAGCGTCGTCGGCGATGAGGCCGATCGAACCGACCTCACGTCGGCTCGCCCACGCCAGTGCGGGACCCAGACTCCGTTCGGCCGCTCCGTCGACGAGCAACCACGCGGTCCCACCGACGGTGGCGGCGACACCTCCGGGCACGGCCGCGACCTCGAGGGCGGCGATCTCGTCCGGCAGCACGCCGGCGGCGTCACCGCCGGACGACGATTCGCCCAGATGGTCACCGAGCAGCCCTCGGAGCTTCGCGGTGAGCAGCCGGGTGCGCCGCTCGTCCTGGCCCGGCGGGACATCCGCTGCGTTCACGAGGCGAACCTACCGATCTCACGCCGGGTCGCGCTCACGACCGGGTGCGGTCGAGACCGTCGTCGAGGTCGGTCCACGGCGACCATCCGAGGTGGATGCGGGCGCGGACCGGCGACACGGCGAAGCGCACCAGTTCGTCGGACCGGGGGGCGACGTGACGCGGAGGTGGGGCAGCGCGGCCTCCGGCGATCCGGTCCCACAGCACCGAGATCGGTGTCTGCTCACCCGTTCCGACGTTGATCACCAGCCCGCTGCCCCTGGTGGCCGAGCGCACGAGTGCGTCGACGGCGTCGTCGACGAAGAGCAGGTCGCGGGTCTGGCGCCCGTCGCCGTGCATCTCGGCCGGCTCGGCGTCGTCACCCCCGTCGACCGCGGCGATGAACGCCGGCACGACTCCCCCACCGGCCGGCTGGCGCGGGCCGTAGACGCTGGACAGCGCCAGGGCCGAGAACTCGATCATGTGCCGTTCCCGGTACGTGGCGAGGGAGTCGACGACGGCGCGGGCGACGACGCCGCGAACGCCGCGAGGCTCGAGGTCACCCTCCTTGATCGGCAACGACGCGGCGGCGGGGTGGCCGTAGAGCGCCGTGGCGGGGAGAGCCACGACGACCTTGCCGACGCCGGACCGTCGGGCCGCCTCGAGGGTGACCAACGCCGCCTCGAACGCCCGGGCCAGGGCGCGGACGTCGTGACGGAACGCGGGCGCCCGCGGGAACAGGCCGAGTTGGAAGATGCAGTCGGGTCGGCGCATCCCGATCAGCGACGCGAACTCGTCGGACGTCGCGTCGAGATGGTGGATCGTGAGATCACCCCCGACCGACCGGGCCTGGGACAGGTTGGCGAGTGAACCGGTCGAGAGGTCGTCGACGACGTCGACCGCATGACCCTCGGCGAGCATCCGGTCGACGAGGTGCGAGCCGATGAACCCTGCGCCCCCGACGACCGTGATCCTCATCCGGTGACCCTCGTCCCCCATCGGGGCGGAACCTACTGCGGTCAGTCCGCTGACGGCAGGTGTGGACGACGGTCAGTCGACCGGGGGAATCGTGTCGTGCGCCAGGACGTCACCGTCGTCGACGACTCCGTCGGCGCCCACGATCGCCTCGATGACGGTGGCGTCCTCGCCGACGTGGCCCATGACGAGCGACGACTCGACCTGCGCCCGGTCGCCGATCACCCCGCCGGGCAGGACGACGGAGTCGACGACGGTGGTGCCGGCTCCGACGCTCGCTCCCGCGCCGATGACGGTGTTGACCACGGTCGCCTCGGGATCGACGTGCGCACCATCCCCGACCGCCTGGGCGCTCTCGCTGCGGCGCAGATCGCCGATCAGATCGAGGTTGGCGGCGCGGTACAGGTCGGGCACGCCGGCGTCGATCCAGTAGTCGGCGGTCGGGAACCCGAACAGCGCCTCGTCGGCGGACACCGCGGGGAAGGTGTCGCGTTCGACCGACACTCGTCGACCTCCGGGGATCCGATCGAGCACCGACGGCTCGAACACGTACGTGCCGGCGTTGATCAGGTTGCTCGGTTCGGTCCCCCGCTCGGGCTTCTCGACGAACCGTCGGATCCGATGGTCGTCAGCGATGTCGACGACGCCGAAGGACGACGGGTCGTCGACGGCCACGAGGTGGATCGTCGCCTCGGCGGAGGCCGCACGATGGGCGGCGACGAGTGCGCCGACGTCGAGGTCGGTCATGACGTCGCCGTTGGCGACCACGAACGTGTCGTCGATGCCGGCGTGGGCGGCGGCGAAACCGATCGCTCCGGCCGTGTCGAGGGGCTCGGGCTCGACCGCGTAGGTGAGTGTGACGTCACCACACCGGCCGTCGGGGAACGCCTCGATGAACGGCTCGGGTTTGAACCCGAGAGCGAGGACCACCTCGGAGACCCCGCCTCTCGCCAGGCGCCCCACGAGGCGCTCGATCATGGGCAGGTGGCCGACGGGCAGCATCGGCTTGGGGGTGGTGAAGGTCAGCGGTCGCAACCGCGACCCGACCCCGCCCACCAGGACGACGGCCCGCATCAGTTGTCGGACGTGGCGCCGTCGACCTCGGGACCGACGTCGTCCTCGTCGACCTCCTCACCGTCGGAGGTGACGTCGCCGTCGTCGCTCACGTCGATGCCCGGGAACAGCTGGTCGGGCGCGAGCTGGCCCGAGTCGTTGAGGACGTTCTGATCGAACTGAGCGGTCCACGGCGGCATGCCGATCTCGGCGTCGTCGGGCATGAACGCGATGACGACGACCATGGCGTCCTGGCGCAGCGGGATGCTCCCGAACTCGGCGACGACTCCGCGACCGTCATCGGTGTCGCTGATGTTGTCCCACACCCGGCCGCTGACGACCGCATCCTCGGTGGACACGTCGCCGTCGTCGTCGGTGAACTCGCACTGGTCGTCGTCGATGTCGAAGACACCGGTGTCGTTGTTGAACGGCAGCTGGGCGCGCTGGTCCTCGGGGAACTCGATCCGGTCCCGCGAGACACTGACGTCGTACACGTCGAGGAACCGCTGCAGCGTGGCGCGCTCGCCGGTGGCGAGCGACGTGAACGGATGCCAGTGGATGAGACCGTCGTCGTGGCTGTGGACGCCGCTGCGGGCGTACTCGATGTTGGTCGCTCGACCCTCGGAGTCGACACCCTCGCCATCGCCGCTGAGCTGCACCCACTCACCGCAGATCAGGAAGCCGTAGGAGTGGTGCCAGTGGTCGTCGATCTCCGGTGATCCGGCCGACACGGGGCGGCTCTGCCGGGCGTACACGACGAGCGCGAGACCGAGCACGATGACGATGGCGACCGCCATCGGGAAGAGGGTTCCGCCCTGGAACCGCACCCGCTGGCCCTTGCCCTTCTGAGCCAGCCGCGCCGCCTTCTTGGTGGATGAGGATCCTGCCACGGACGCGAGGCTATCGGTGCTCGAACGCGCTGCCCTGTCGCCCCGCA
>JBCCTP010000256.1:0-6765 GCA_039198505.1 Actinomycetota bacterium
GACGAGGTGCCCGAGTTCGAGCCGGCGATGCGGAGGTACCTCGAGGCGGGGATGCGCCTGTCGACCGAGCTGTTCGAGCTGATGGCGTGCGCTGCGGGCGTTCCGGCCGACACGTTCACCCGGCTGTGCTCCGATCCGCTCAACAACCTCAATCTCACGTGGTATCCGCCGCTGGTGGTCGGTGACGAGACGGTCGAACCCGAGCCCGACCAGTTCCGCATCGGCCCGCACAGCTACTTCGGCACGATCACCGTGCTGCATCGCGAGCCGTCGGACCCTCCGTTGCAGGTGCAACTGCCCGACGGCGGATGGGAGGATCTGCCGCACGTCCCCGACGCCTTCATCGTGAACACGGGCGACCAGCTGGCGTACTGGTCTGGAGGCCGGTGGCGATCGAATCCCCACCGGATCCCGGCGCCGACGGGCGACGCGGCACGGGTCGGCCGACTCTCACTGGTGCTGTTCGTCGAAACCGACGTCGGGGCGATGCTCGAACCGATCGGGAGGCCCGGCGACGAGCCGATGGACGCCACCGAGTACCTGATCGACAAACTCGTCGCCATCGACACCGCCGTCTGACGTTCGTTCATGGTGGTCCCGGTCCTCCTGGTCCACGGTGCCTGGCAGGGCTCCTGGTCGTTCGACGAACTCGTGCCCGCCCTCGCCGAGTTCGGTCGGACCGGTGTGGCCGTCGACCTGCCGGGCAACGGAGCCGACTCGACGCCGCCCGAGGACGTCTCGCTCGATCGGTATCTCGACGCGCTCACGTCGACCATCGACGATCTCGGAGGTCGGGCTGCGGTGGTGGGTCACTCGGGTGGCGGTCTGGTCGCCACCGCTCTCGCCGAGCGATCGCCAGATCGCGTCGCAGCGGTGGTGTACCTGGCCGGGATGTGCCTGCCGAACGGTGAGAGCTTCGGTGAGCTGCAGGCGCGAGTGGGCGGCCCGGTGGGGATCAGCGACGACATCGTGGTCGCCGACGACGGACTCACGTCGAGCGTCCCGACCGACGCGGCGATCCGGTACTTCCTCCACGACCTCCCGTCCCCGACGGCTCGTCGGCTCGCCGCGCAGCTCACCTCGCAGCCGGAGGCGGGTCGTCTGATCACGTCACCCACGACGCCGACGAACTTCGGCCGCCTGCCGAAGCTCTACGTCGAGGCGACCGACGATCGGTCGATCAGCGTCGACGCGCAGCGGGCGATGCAGGCGCTCGCACCCGACATGGAGGTGGTCTCGCTCGACACGGGACACGTGCCGCAGGTGGTCGATCCGAACGGAGTCGCCGCGGCGATCGCCGACTTCGTCGATCGGGTCGAGCGGTCGAGTCCTGCGACACCCACCGATGCGCTCGCGACTCCGTTCACGCACAGGTAACGGCGTGGGGACAGCGACGACATCGACGATTCGTAGCGTCGGGCGATGGACATGATCGAGGTCACGGCGCCGACCGAGCACGGTCCGCCGGCACGCGATGACGCGTCGGGCGAGGGGGTCCGCCGGACCGACATCGTCGACAACTGCAGCCCCGGCCTCGACCGATCGTGGCACCCGGTCGCGCTCTCCGAGGAGGTCAGCGACGTCCCGATCAGCGTGATGCTGCTCGGCGAGCCCTGGGTGGTGGTCCGCCTCGGCGCCGACCTCTTCGCAGCACGCGATCAGTGCCCGCATCGCCTCGCTCCGCTCAGCCTCGGAGCGGTCGTCGACGACACGTTGCAGTGCAAGTACCACGGCTGGCGCTACGGCGTCGATGGCGCATGTGTCCGCATCCCCTCTGCGTCCGTCGACACACCCATCCCGCCGCGG
Source organism: Actinomycetota bacterium (assembly GCA_039198505.1). Taxonomy (GTDB): domain Bacteria; phylum Actinomycetota; class Acidimicrobiia; order Acidimicrobiales; family Ilumatobacteraceae; genus Ilumatobacter_A. The sequence goes on from JBCCTP010000256.1 coordinate 1,807, forward strand.
GCGCGTGCCTCGACACCGTTCGGAGTCGCCGAGCACCTCGGGATCGTGTGGATCGCGCCGAGCGAGCCGGTTCTCGGTCTGCCCGAGATCCCCGAGTGGGGCGACCCGAGCTTCGACCGGATCCCGACCGAGCCGCGGCGCACGTCGGCGTCGGCGGCGCAACTGATGGACAACTTCGTCGACGCCACCCACTTCGCCACCGTGCACACGGCGACGTTCGGGGTGCCCGACAAGACCGAGGTCGACAACACCCAGGTCGTCACCGAGGGGTGGACCGCGTCGACCCGCTACACCACCTGGTACCTCAACCACGACGATCCGCTGGTGGCCACGGGCGAGCACGAGCTCGCGCAGCCGCACGTGGTCGAGAAGACCGCGTTGCCTCCGTTCGCCGTCTTCATGCGGTTGGGCTTTCCGTGGACCGACCAGATCATCTCGATCCTGTACGCGATGCAGCCGGAGACCGCCGAGTCCACGCGCATCTTCAAGCTGATGGCGCGCAACGACTTCCACGGCGATCCGAAGCTCATCGCCGACATGCTCGACTTCGAGGACCGCGTCCTCGACGAGGACCTCGACGTGCTCGAAGCGTTCCGCTCGAACGCGCTCCATCTCGACCCGACCGTCGAGGTCCACGCCCGCGCCGACCGCTTGAGCCTGGCGTATCGCCGCCAGCTGCGCCGACTCCTCGATGGGGGAGGTGCGCCGGCGTGATCGTGCCGACCGTCGACATCGGCGCATGGCGCGAGGCGAGCTCCGAGGGTCGGGCGGCCATCGCCGCCGAGGTCGACCACGCGCTCTGCACGTCGGGGTTCCTGTTGGCGACCCACCACGGGATCTCGACCGAGCTCACCGATCGAGTGCGGCGCGAGGCCGGCGCGTTCTTCGCCCTCGACGCCCACGCGAAGGACGCATATGCGGTGCGCGTCGGCGGCCGCGGGTGGATCCCGCCCGGCGCCGAGGCGAACTCCTACGCGAGCGGCGAGGAGTCGCCACCCGATCTGAAGGAGACGTTCAAGGTCGGGTTCCACTCCGATGGCTCGCCGATGGCCAACCGGTGGCCGTCCGAGGTCCCGGGCCTCCGTACGGCGACCGAGGTGTACCTCGACGAGGTGTGGCGGGTCGCGCTCGACTGCTTCGACCTCTTCGCGGTCGCGCTCGGTCTCGAGCCCGGCACGCTCCGCCGGCACGCGTCGGCCGAGGCGTCGTCGCTCAACCTCAACTGGTACCCGTCGCTGCGCGACGTCGGTCCGCCCGAGCACGGCCAGTTCCGCATCGGTGCACACAGTGACTTCGGGGTGCTCACACTGCTCGACCGGCAGGTCGGCTACGGCGGGCTGCAGCTCCTCCTCGACGGCGAGTGGGTCGATGCGCCGTTCGTCGAGGGATCGATGACCGTCAACGTCGGTGATCTCCTCGCTCGATGGACCGGCGATCGGTGGAGGTCGACCGTCCATCGCGTGTTGCCACCCAGCCCGGAGGATGCGTCCGAGGAGCTGATGTCGCTCGTCTGCTTCTGCGGCGTCGAGCCCGACACGCTCGTCCAGACCCTCGACGTCGCCGGCCCGCGTGAGTATCCGCCGGTGCTCGCAGGCGACTACATGCTCGAGAAGCTGGCGGCCATCGACACGGCCTGAGCCGGATCCGCGTCCGAGTCGCCCGGCGACCCTCCCGGTCAGTCGACCACGAGTTCGGCCATCTTCTGGTCGAGGTAGTCGCAGGCGAGGATCGCGTCGTACTGCGCCGGCCGGTCGGCGGTGATGCAGCTGGGGAACGTCTCGACGAGCGCGTCGGGGTTCGGCTCGCCGAAGTAGACCAAGCTGATCAGCTCTTCGGTCGGTTCCTCGCTCGGTGGCGGGAGCACTCGGTGGACGTTCGAACACCACCGGTCGTTCGTCCACCGCCGGAGGAGGTCGCCGGTGTTGATCGTGAGACCGCCGGGCCCGTCGGGAGCGTCGACCCAGGCCCCGTTCTCGTCCTGCACCTGCAGGCCACCGAGGCCCGACTCGCGATCGAGGACCGTGATCGTGCCGAAGTCGGTGTGTGGACCGACTCGGAACTGGTCGGGCAACGGTTCGTTCGCGCCACGCGGTCCGTACCAGTTGATGGTCGCGATCGACGTCGGCGCCGTGCTCAGGTCGCGCAGGTGTGTCCGGTCGAGCCCCAGGGCGAGCGACAGCAGGTCGAGGAGTTCGTCGTTGAGTGCGCGGGCTGCGCGCCAGAACGCGCCGAACGACGAGGCCACGTCGGGGAACGCGTCGGGCCACACGTTGGGTGCGTACCGGTCGCGCAGGGCGTCGCGTGCAGTGTCGTCGACGTCGACCGGTCCGTAGGCGTACGTCTCCTTGAGGTCGGGCGGCGTGTCGACGCCGTAGGTCGCTGCGTTCGACTCGAGTTCGTTGCCGATCCATCCGCGGTAGAACGGCCCGTCCATCGCCACGGCCGCCTTCACGTCATCGGGCTGGTGGAAGAAGGTGCGGGCCGCGGAACGACAATCGTCGAGCACCTCCTGGGGCAGCCGGTGGTTGGTCACCACGAGAAAGCCGCAGCGTTGGAGGTGTTCGTCGACCTGCCGCGCGAGCTCCAGCCGGTCGTCGTCGGAGCCGGTGAACCACGGTTCGAGGTCGACGAGCGGGATCGTCGGAGTCGCGCCGGTCGATGTCACGACGACACTCCCTCGATGCGCGACGCCTCGGCAGCTGCGTGCTGGTTGAGCTCCAACCCGCGCGATCCGTTCAGCTTCTGGAACAGGTGCTCGGCCACCGTCACGTCGTCGTAGGCGCTGCCGCCGGAGGCGTCGCGGCACGACTCGATCGTGGAGATCAACGCATCGGCGTTGCCGTCGTGGAAGAACGCAGCCGACCGGCGACGCATCGAGCGGCCGTCGGCGTCGACAGGAGGCACCACCCGGTGCATGGTCGACACCCAGCGATCGTTGCTCCACCGCGCGAGCAGATCGCCGAGGTTGATCAACAACGCGCCCGGTGCCGGCGTGACGTCGTGCCACTCGCCGTCGGGTCCGAGGACCTGGAGACCGGGAACCGGATCGGCCCAGAGGACCGTGACGATGCCGTAGTCGGTGTGTGCGCCCATGCCGAGCTGGCCGGTCTCGATCTCGGTGCCCGGCTCGACGGCGTAGTTGACCATTCGCAGGACGTCGATCGAATGGTCGGTGTAGGAGTCGAAGTAGTCGTCGTCCATCGCCAGCGCCCGGGCGAAGATCGACGTCATGCGGCGGGCGAACGACGCCGCTTCGGCGAACCAGGCCTCGACGCCCGGCCGGAACGTCGGCACCGCGTCGGGGTCGGGCCACAGGTTCGACGCGTAGTTGTCGTCGTGGCGGTCCCGGAGGTCGAGATGGGGGAAGTCCTCGTGGGTGGCTCCGACGTTGAACGCCTCGAAGAGATCGGCCGGCGAGTCGAGTCCGAGGCTGTAGCTGAGCTTCTCCGACTTCGTGCCGGCGTACCCCCGGTTGATCGACGGTCGTGGTGGGACCAGCGTCATCTTGTCGGCGACCGGCTGGGCGAAGAAGTCGTCCATCGCGCCGGTGAGTCCGTCGACCGCGTCGGCGGGGATGCCGTGACCGACCACCTGCATGAAGCCGATCGTGCGCCCGGCGTGGTCGACGGCCTGCGCGATCGCGTCGCGGGCCGACTCGTCGCCGTGCATCCACCCCGACACGTCGACCGTCGGAACGATCAGATCCGTCGTCATGGTTGGCGATCGTAGGAATCGGCCGCTTTCGGAGGGTCACGAGGTCGTGAACGGTGCGTTACTGCGCCCCTCTGGTCGACGGGGTCAGGGCGGCGTGCAAGAGTGCGAGGCGGTGAACCGGGGGGACGACCGATGTTGAACGGGAGCGTCGAGGCGACGATCGCCATCGTGTTCGGCGTCGTGGCGCTCGGACCGATCATCGCCGAACGGCTCCGGATCCCCGGGCTGGTCGGACTGATCGCCGGCGGAGTGATCTTCGGTCCGTTCGTGATCGGCTGGCTCGACGCCGATGGACTCGTCGGCAGCCTGGGAGCGATCGGGATCCTCGTCCTCATGTTCCTCGCCGGTCTGTCGTTCGACATCCGTGCGTTCAGCGAGAACCGGCGGATGGCGATCACCTACGGCCTGCTGGGTTTCGTGATCCCGTTCGTCTTGGCCTCCACCGTCATCTGGAGTCGCGACGACGTCGAGCCGCTCGGAGCGCTCCTGATCGGTGCGATGTGGGCGTCGAACACCCTGGTCGCCTACCCCGAGGTGCAGGCGGCCGGTCTCCAGAGCACTCGATCGGTCGGCGCGGCGGTCTCGGCCGGCGTGGTCGCCGATCTGCTCTCGCTGACCGTGCTCGCGCTCGCCACGTCGACGGTCGTGATCGAGATCGAGCCTCGCGATCTGCCCTTCGGCGGCAGCATCGCCGAGGTCATCGCGCCCGACGCGGTCGAACCCTCCACACCCGACCCCGCGCTCCCGCTGTGGATCGGTCTGCCGCTCCTCGTCGGCTTCTGCCTCTGGGTCCTCCCTCGCGTGGCGCGGTGGTTCTTCGTGCGGGTCGGGCGCACACGGCCCCAGCGTGTCGTGTTCACGATCGCCCTGATGGGAGCGGGCTCACTGGTGGCGCTGCTCGGAGGGATGGAGGGTTTGATCGGGGCGTTCCTCGCCGGTCTCGGTCTGAATCGCCAGGTCCCCACCCACGGCCCTCTGATGGAACGGCTCGACTTCACGGGCACGACGATCTTCGTGCCCGTGTTCCTCGTGTCGATCGGTCTGTCGATCGACCCCGCGCTGCTGATCGACCCCGAGACGATCCAGCTCGGGCTGCTCTTCACCGCGTTCGTCGTCGTCGGGAAGTCTGCTGCGGCGATCATCACGGGGCTGATCAACCGCCTCGACCTGAACGAGATCGGCATCATGTCGTCGCTGTCGTTCGGTCAGGCGGCGTCGACTCTTGCGATCGCCGAGGTCGGCAGC
>JBCCTP010000257.1:0-6737 GCA_039198505.1 Actinomycetota bacterium
CGACCGGCTCGCCCGCCGTGCACGGGGCGCCGACGATCGTGCGTTGATCGTCCAGGTGACCGCCACGACTCGAGCGATCGCCGACCAACTGCGGAAGGAGGCCGATGCGATCGCCGGCGCCCTTGCGGAGGCGATGCCCGGCGTCGCGCCCGCCCGGGTCGGTGAGTACGCCCAGCAGCACACGCTGACCGTCCGCGTCGACGGCCCCGCCAAGGCAGATGCGGCGGCCGAGGCGCTCGTCGCGCTCGGGTACGAGCGTCGGGACCGGTGGACGAGCGGGGCGGCCGCATCGTTCCGACGACATGCGGCGCTCCTCACGCTGATCCGACCGGACCGGGCCGTCGACGGCCACACGACGTCGCTTCGCCTCCGCTGGGCCGACGACCCACCCGGTTCGACCGTCGATCGCCTCGTGCGACCGACCGCCGGCGACTGGGCGACCGTGACCCTGCCCACGGCCATGGCGTCGGTGTACCCGCTCGTGCGCATCGGTCGGCTCGCCGCCGAACGGATCGGACTTCGCCGATCGCATGGCGCGGGCTTGGGGCCGTACCTCACGACCCCGACGTCACTCGTCGGACCGCTGCTCGACGGCGTCGATCTCGGACCGGGCGAGCGACTGCTCGACCTCGGGGCCGGCGACGGTCGGATCGTCGTCGCGGCGGCGCAGCGGGGGATCTCGGCGGTGGGGCTGGAGCACGACGAGCACCTCGTCGCCGTGGCTCGACGACACATCGCCGCCGCGAACGTGACGGCGGAGATCCGTCATTCCGACGCCCGCGATCTCCTCGACGGGCGGAACGGGCCGGACGACATGCTGGCGTCCGCCGACGCCGTGCTGATGTTCCTCCCCGTCGACGTCGGGGTCGGACTGGTCCCTCGACTCCGCACGGCGATGACACCCGGATCGGTGATCGTGCTCCACGAGCAGCATCACCTGCCCGAGGGGTGCGAACCTCCCGACGAGAGTCGCCTCGTGCTCGCTCCGGACGCGCTCACCGTCGCACACACCTGGCGCGTCTGAGCGGTCGGACAGACGGTGTCTGACACCGTCTGTCTCGCGTCAGCCGACGCCGAGGAGGCGGGCGACGATGTTCCGCTGGATGTCGGACGTCCCGGAGTAGACGAGGCCGCCGATCGCGTCGCGCACGTTGCGCTCGACCTCGTACTCGGAGACGTACCCGCGCGCACCGTGCACCTCGACCGACTGGAGCGCCGCCTCGATACCGGTCTCGCTGGCGACGAGCTTGGCGAGGGCCGCGTAGGTGGCGACGTCGCGACCGAGCGCCACCGACAGCGCGGCCCGGTAGAGGAACAGTCGTGCGGTCTCGTGACGTCGCTTCATCTCGACGAGACGATGCGCCACCGCCTGGTACGTCGAGATGGGCGCACCGCCCTGCTCGCGGGCCTTGGAGAACGCGATCGACTCGTCGAGCACGCGCTCGGTCACGCCGATCGCCGGAGCGAACACGAACGCACGCTCGACCTCGAGCACCGCGTTGAAGATGCTCGCTCCCGCACCCTCGCGTCCGAGCAGCGCGTCGGCGGGGACCTCGACGTCGTGCAGCTTGATGTCACCGAACGGCGTGGTCCGCATGCCCATCTTCTCGCGGTTCCCGACCCGCTCGACCCCCGGCGTGTCCATCGGCACGAGGAACGCCGACAGCCCCCACCGGCCGACCTCGGGGTTGGTCGATGCGAACACGATGACGAAGTCGCAGCGGGACGCGAGCGTGATGTACGTCTTGTGCCCCGAGATCGAGTAGCCGTCGTCGGTCCGGACCGCGCGGGCGGTGATGGAGTAGGCATCGGAACCGGCCTCGGGTTCGGTCATCGCGAACGCCCCGATCCGGTCGGCGGTGAGCAACGGGCGGAGGTACCGCTCCTTCTGCGCCGGGTTCGCGAACTCGGCCAGCGCCACCTGCGTGCTGAGCATCTGACTCGTGATCGCGTAGATCAGTCCGTTGTCGCGACATCCGTGTCCGAGACCCTCGAGGGTGAGGAGCGTGGTCGCCAGGTCGGCGCCCTGCCCGCCGTCGGCCACCGGGACCATGAGCCCGTGCACACCGTGCTCGGCACACCGCCGCCAGTCGTCGAGGGCGAACCCCGACTCGCGGTCGGCGGCGACCCGGTCGAACTGGGCGAGCTCGGCCGCCGCCCACCGACTCACGTCGACCTTGGTCGGATGATCGAGCGTCGCCATCGCCTCGGCGAGCGACGCGAGGACCTCACGATCGGCACCACCGCCGGCCGATCCGGCGGCATCGGCGATGGGTGGTTCGGCGGTGACGGTCATCGTGTGGCCTCCATCACGGAGTCGGCGGCGTCGGCCCCGGAGGTGTCCGAGGCGTCGGGCAGGACGAGGCGTCCGCGTTCGTCGACGCGTTTCCACTCGTCCTGGAAGTCGACGTTGTTCCAGGCTCCGAGGCCGGGATAGAAGACCCGCCCGTCTCCGTGCCCCGAGAAGTCGTCGCCGTTCCAACGGGGATCAGCGGGTTCGTCGACGTGCTGGTAGCGGCTGTCGGAGGTGAGCCGACAGCGACCGACCGGCGACTGGTTGTCGAGCGCACCGTGGAGGGTGTGCATCGTGAAGCACAGGACGTCGCCCGGCTCGAAGTCGGTGGTGAGCCAACGGCGACCGTACATCTGCTGAACGGTGACCGGATCAGAGTCGAGCCACGTGAGACCGTCGCGATCGGCGTCGGCGTCGAGATACCCCTCGTGGAGGGCGTCGGAACGGTGAGACCCCTCGAGGATGATGAGCGCTCCCTCGTCGCGACGCACGCGTCCGAGGGGGATCCAGCTCGAGTGGAGCGTGCTCGTGCCGCGGTTCATGTACGGCCCGTCGCAGTGGAACCCGCATCCCTCGCCCGGGCGCACGAATCGAGGCCATCGCATGTCGAAGCTGCGGGCCGGCCCTCCCACGAGGGCCGAGTGGACGGCGAGCACCTCAGGGTGATCGGTCACCGCGAGGTACGCCGACCCGTTGCGCACGCTGTGGGAGAACGCTCGGACGTTGGCGGTCGCGACACCGGCTCGATCTCCGGCGATCGCGTCGTCGATCGGGTGCCGGTCGTCGACCTCGCCGAGGATGGCGTACTTCGACAGGATCTCGTGGCGCGCGGCGAGCACCACGTCGGGATCGAGCAGCTCGCGGAAGAAGAGGTGGCCGCGCTCGGCCATCGCCTCACGGAGCGCAGTGCCGTCGCCGAGCAGAGAGTTCATCGGCTCGAGCTCTCCGAACGACTCGGAGGAGGTGTCGAGGGGGTGTCCGTTCGCCGTCAGTCCCATCCGGAACGACACCGTACCCGGGGGCGCGGGCGCGGTCTCCGCGTGCTGTGGCCGTCCAGGAGGTGACAACTGTGCGGTCCGCTGAGACTCCCCCGTCGAGATGCGCTAGCACCGCGGGCGAGATGGGCGAGCGCGCACCGAAGTCGACGCTGACAGAGCGTGTTCGCTCACTGAGCGAGTTGATCGAAGCCGACCGCCTCCGTTCGATCGGCGTCGACCTCGACGCCACGGCGATGCTCGACGCCGAACGATCGGTCACCTGGAACGAGGTCGACCGAGAGGTCGGCTCCCTCGCCTCGGCGCTCGCCTCGATCGGTGTTCGCCGTCACGACCGCGTCGGTGTGCGGATGCTGAAGTCGGTCGACTCGTTCCTGGCCGTCCACGCGATCCTGCGCGCCGGCGGGGTCGTCGTGCCACTCGATCCGATGAGCCCACCCGACGCCGGCCGCCGGGTGGCCGCCGACGCCCACCTGACCGCACTCGTCGTCGATGCGCGGGCACCGCACCACGCCCGGTTCATCGAGGCGTTGGGACCCACGCCGACCATCCTCCGCGGCACAGCAGCCTCCCCCGGTTCGGTGGAGGCGCCCGTCCTCGATGCCGACGACGTGGCCGGGTTCGGACCGCTCACGCCCGTCGCCAACCGGCCCGACGACGCCGCGTACGTGATCTACACGTCGGGATCCACCGGCGATCCGAAGGGCATCGTGCACACGCACGGGAGCGCTCTCGCCTACGCGACGGCCGCCGCCGTCGAGTACGAGCTCACCACACAGGATCGCCTGGCCAACTTCGCGCCACTGCACTTCGACCAATCGACCTTCGAGCTGTATTCGGCGCCGCTGGCCGGCGCATCGGTGGCCGTGATCGGCGACGCGCAGCTCCGGTTCCCGGCGAGCATCGTCGACCTCCTCGACGAGACCGCGTCGACCGTCTGGTACACGGTTCCGTCGTTGCTGTCGCAGCTCGAACAGCGAACCGATCTCGCCGAGCGCGACCTCCCGTCACTCCGCCTCGTGTTGTACGGCGGTGAGTCGTTCGCCCCCGACGCGGTCCGACGATTCATGGCCGCCGTCCCCGGCGTCACCCTCTCGAACGTCTACGGACCCGCCGAGGTCAATCAGTGCACCCGGTACGACCTGACCGAACCGCCGACCGGCGACGCAGCCATCCCGATCGGTCGCGCCTGGTCGGCGGCCGACACGGCCGTCGTGAGGATCGACGACGACACCGACGCTCACGACGATGCCGATCACGAAGGCCGCAACGCAATCGGCGAGCTCTTCGTCCGCTCGGCCACCGCGATGCGCGGCTACTGGCACCGCGCCGATCTCACGGCCACGGTGCTCGTCGAGAACCCGGCCGACTTCGGCGAGGTCATCGACCGGCGCGACGGCCGGATCGACCACGCGACCCACGAGAACTCGCCGCAGCAGTGGCTCCGGACCGGCGACCTCGTGTCCATCGATCAGGACGGACTCATGCGCTTCGTCGGCCGACGCGACCACCAGGTGAAGGTGCGCGGTCAACGCGTCGAGCTCGAGATGGTCGACACGGTGCTCGCCTCCGCACCCGGGGTCGCCGAAGGGGTCGCGGTCGTCGACGGTCCGCCCGAGGCACGATCGATCGTCGCCGTCGTCGTGCGCGCCGACCCGGGCGACACGCCCGGCGACATGACGGACGACATGGCGGACGACACCGACTTCGCCCGCTCGGTACGCGAGTACGCGGCGGGTCGCGTCCCACCCGTGGCAGCGCCCACCGCGGTCCACGTGGTCGACCGGCTCGCCCGCACCACGACGGGAAAGGTCTCCCGTCGTGAGTCTCTCGCAGCCGTCGCTGCGATGATGTGAGGCGATGACCAGTTCCGACTCCACGACCGACACTTCTCCCGCCGGCTCCGACCCCGCGCTCGCCAGCGAGCTGGCGGCGTTCATCGAGTCCGAGGTCTCGCAGGTCGACGCTGCCATCGAGCCCGACACCGACCTGCTGCTGAGCGGTGCTGTCGACTCGCTCGGCGTGATGGTCATCGTCGACTGGATCGAGCGTCGACAGGGGATCCGGATCGATCCGGGCGACGTCGTGCTCGAGCACTTCCAGTCGGTGTCCGCGATGCTCGGCTATCTCGACGCTCGATGACGTCGGGCCAGCCGGTCGGGATCCGACCGGCCGTCGTCGCCACTCGGCCGCTCACGGCGACGCAACGTGCCCTCTGGACGAGCCAGCGCCTCGATCCCGATGCCCCGCTCGCCAACATGGGCGACCGCTTCCGGATCGACGGACCGCTCGACCCCGACCAGCTGATCGCCGCGTTCGCACAGGTCGTCGCCGTCAGCCCGGCGTTGCGCACCGTCATCGACGCAGATGCCGACGGCTCGCCGGTGGCGCGAATCCTCGCGCGTGCGCCGCGCACGACCGAGCTCATCGACCTCCCCCTCGACGATCTCGACGACTGGTCGGCGCGACGGATCTCGACGCCGATCGACGCTACGACGTGCGTCTACGACTCGGCGCTGCTCCGACACGGCGACGACCGATGGACGTGGTGGCTCGACATCCACCACGTCGCGACCGACGCCGCCACCGCTGCCCTCCTCTTCGCCGCGACGTCCGAGGTGTACGACGGCCGTGCGGCCGGGGAGCTCATCGACACCGGGGGCGGACTCTACGACTGGGCCGACTCGGTCACCGGTGTCTCGGACCCGGTCGAACCGACCGACCAACCGACCCGCACCGATGGAGGCCGCGCCACACCGACCGAGTGGTCCCCGTACGGTCGACGCGGTCCGCGCACCACTGCGGTCGAGCGCATCGAACTCCCGATCGACGCCGACGTCCGCCGGGCGCTCGACGATCGTCTCGCCGACGAGTATCGATCGCTCAGCCGTGAGCTGAGCCTCCTCGCACTGTCGATCACGATCACCGCGGTCCTCGGCCACCGGTTCGAGAACCGGTCGTCGCTCACCGTCGGCGTTCCGATCCACCACCGACGCACACCCGACGCGCGACGCACCGTAGGCCCGCTGATGCGACTGTCGCCCGTCACCGTCGAGGTCGATGCCGACGCGACGTGGCGCGAGCAGTTCTCCGACGTCCTGCGCTCGCTTCTCGACGTGCTCCGGTCGGCCTCCCCCGACGGCGAGCCCGGAACCGACGGTCGCTTCGACGTCGTCGCGAACGTCACCACGGCGACCTACGGACGGTTCGCCGGGCTGCGCACCGAGCGCCGCTGGATGCGATCGGGCCATGTCGAGGCCGACCACGTCGTACGCCACCAGCTGTTCGATCGTGCCGATCCCGACAACCCGTCGATCCACCAGCTCGACTGGGAACTCGACCTCAACACGTCGCTCAGCGCCGACGGCACCCACCGCGCGCTCCCTCGCCACCTCGCCCGCGCCCTGGCCGCAGCGGTCGCCGACCCCGACTCGCACCATCGTGCCGTC
>JBCCTP010000258.1:0-6731 GCA_039198505.1 Actinomycetota bacterium
GAATCGGTCGACTACCCCGAGTTCTGCGCCGCGGTCGGCCGTGCGGTGCGCGACGGCGACGCTGACGTGGGCATCGTGCTCGGTGGCAGCGGGCAGGGCGAACAGCTCTCGGCCAACAAGGTCCGCGGAGTCCGCGCCGCCCTGTGCAACTGTCTGTACACCGCTCGCATGGCCCGCTCGCACAACGACGCCACCGTCCTGTCGATGGGCGCGCGCGTCGTCGGCACGGGCCTCGCCGAGGAGATCGTGACCACGTTCCTCACCACCGACTTCGAGGGCGGTCGACACCAGCGCCGCGTCGACCAGGTCATGGCCCTCGAGAACGAGATCTGACGAAACCGACCCCGGCGACAGAGTGGGTCAGGCACACACTGTCGTTCGACCACACACGAAAGAACCCAGCATGCCCTTCCCGACCGACACCACTCCCGACGCCGAGGTCCAGGCGCTGCTCGACGCCGAGGTCGAGCGTCAGACCACCGGTCTCCAGCTCATCGCCAGCGAGAACTTCACGTCCCCGGCGGTGATGGCGGCCACCGGCTCGATCCTCACCAACAAGTACTCCGAGGGGTACCCGGGCAAGCGGTACTACGGCGGCAACGCGGTCGTCGACTCGATCGAGCAGATCGCGATCGATCGCGTGAAGGAGCTGTTCGGCGCCGAGCACGCGAACGTCCAGCCGCACTCCGGCGCCAACGCCAACATGTGCGTGTACCAGGCGCTGCTCGAGCCCGGCGACACGGTGCTCGGTCTGAGCCTCGACCACGGCGGACACCTCACCCACGGGTCACCGGTCAACGCATCGGGCCTGCTGTACGACTTCGTGTCGTACGGGACGGGCGGTGAGGACCGCATCGAGATGGACACCGTGCGCGAACTCGCTCGCGAGCACCGGCCGAAGATGATCGTGGCGGGCACCACGTCCTACCCCCGGCGTCTCGATCCCGAGCCGTTCAAGTCGATCGCCGACGAGGTCGGAGCGCTGCTGATGTTCGACATCGCCCATCTCGCCGGGCTCGTCGCGGGCGGTGCGCACCCCAACCCCGTGCCGTACGCCGACGTGGTCACGTTCACCACCCACAAGACCCTGCGTGGGCCGCGCGGTGGCTGCATCCTGACCACGGCCGAGCACGCCAAGGCCATCGACAAGGCCGTGTTCCCGGGATGGCAGGGCGGCCCGCTGGAACACGCCATCGCCGGCAAGGCGATCGCGTTCGGTGAGGCGCTGCATCCGTCGTTCCGCGAGTACGCCCACCAGATCGTCTCGAACGCGTCGGCGCTGGCCGCGGCGCTCGCCGCCGAGGGATTCCGGCTGGTGTCGGGCGGCACCGACAATCACCTCATGGTCGTCGACCTCACCCCGTTCGACTCCGAGCTGACGGGCAAGGAGGCGCAGGCCGTTCTCGACGACGCCGGGATCACGCTCAACAAGAACACGATCCCCGACGACCCCCGCAGCCCGTTCGTCACGAGTGGCGTGCGCATCGGGACCCCCTCGGTCACGACGCAGGGCATGACCGAGACCGAGATGCCCGTCATCGCTGGGTTCATCGCACGGGCGCTGCGCGAACGTGACGACGCCGAGGCGGTCGCCGTGGTGCGCAAGGAGGTCGCCGACCTCTGCGCCCGCTTCCCCGCCTACTGACTTTGTGGCTCCCTCGCCGCCGTGATCAGCACGTAGCGCGATCACCCGCGGGTCGGGTGGGTCACGTACCCTGACCTCTCGTGCCGGGGTTCGGGTCCTACCTGTTGGTCGGGACCGTCGCCGCGCTCGTCACCTTCCTGCTCGTGCCGGCGGTGGCGCACCTCGCCCGACGTTTCGGGTGGGTCGCCCACCCCAACGAACGATCGGTCCACGAGACCGCCCTGCCCGACGTGGGCGGCCTCGCGATGTTCCTCGGATTCGTCGCCGCCCTCGGCACGGCCTGGTTCCTCGACGACTTCGCGTCGCTGTTCGACTCGAACTCCGAACCGCTGGGAGTCCTCGTCGCCGCGGCGATCGTGTTCGGCGTCGGCTTCGTCGACGACGTGGTCGAGGTCAGTCCACCGGCCAAGGTCTTCTTCACCGTGCTCGGCGGGCTCTCGCTCGTGTGGTTCGGCGTGGTGATGGACTCGTTCCGGCTCCCGTACACCGGTGCGCTCATCCTCTCCGAGGACCTCAAGCCACTCATCACGATCCTGTGGTTGCTCGGCATGACCCAGGCGATCAACCTGATCGACGGACTCGACGGTCTCGCCGCCGGTGTGGTCGCCATCGCAGCCGGCGCCTTCTTCCTCTACAGCCAGGAGCTGTCCGACCGCGATCTGCTGCCGGAGGGGAACATCGGTCCGCTCGTGGCGATCGTCGCGGTCGGTGTCTGCATCGGGTTCCTCCCGCACAACTTCAATCCGGCCACGATCATGATGGGCGACGGCGGAGCCCTGCTCCTCGGGCTGCTCCTGGCGGTGTCCACGAGCGTCGTCGGCGGCCGCGCCGACGCCTTCGAGGCGAGCTTCATCGGCTCGACCTACTTCTTCCTCGCTCCGATCGCGATCCCGCTCCTCATCCTCGGAGTTCCGATCCTCGACACGTTGTTCGCGATCGTCCGGCGCGCCACCAGCCGAAAGGCGTTGGCCACGGCCGACAAGGGCCATCTCCATCACCGGCTCATCAACCTCGGGCACGGACACCGCCGCAGCGTCTTGATCCTGTGGGCGTGGACCGCGTTGCTGTCGGCCTTCGTGCTGTATCCCGTGCTCACCGAGCAGAACCCTGCGTACCTGCCGTTCGGGATCGCAGCGCTCGCCGTGGTCCTGTTCACCGTCCTCCACCCGAGCGTGATCCGACAGCGACGGATCAACTCGACCCCACCCGACGGCATCGAGCGGCCGGAGACCGTCGAGGCCTCGACGCAGCCGACGCTGTTCGACGACGACTGACACCGCAACCAGCAACACCGCGACCGACGACACCGAGACCGACGACGAGATGCGAATCGCTCGACCCGAAGTTGGCGTGCGTCCAGGCCGCGAGTTAGGTTGTGCATGCATTCACAAGCGGCGTGTCCCCCTCCGACGCCCGCGATGCCGACCGGATCGATGAAGCTCCTGCCCCGCATCACACGCGACAACGTGCGCGAGATCTCCGAACGTTCGCGTCGCGGATCCGACGGCCTGAACCAGGGCATCGAGGCGGCGCTGGTGCTCGTCCTCTTCCTGCTGGTCGGCTTCGGACTCGACTCGTGGTTCGGAACCACACCGATCATGGTGATCGTGATGTCGGTGCTCGCCGCGGTCGGACTCTTCGCCACGTTCAAGATGCGCTACGAACAGCGGATGGACCAGCTCGACGCCGAACGCCGGGCCAAGCTCGCCGGTGCGCGCACGGCGGAGGCCGACGTCGCCGACGACCACGACGCGGAGACCGCTCGATGACCAGCGGGTCCGAGACCACGTTCGACCCGGTGACGACCCGATTCACGGGTGCCGCTCCCGAGGTCTCGGTCTCGAACGACATCATCAAGCGAGGCCTCATCGCGGCGCCGGTGCTCATCGGCATCTGCGGGGTCATCTGGGGCGCGGACGGCGCACTCTCGTCCGCGTACGGCATCGCGATCGTGCTCGCCAACTTCGCGCTGGCCGCGGCGTTCATCGCCGGCGCAGCGCGCATCTCGCTCGGCCTCATGATGGGGGCGACGCTCTTCGGCTACCTGATCCGCCTCGGGCTGATCTTCCTCGCCGTCTGGCTCGTGAAGGATGCGTCGTGGATTTCTCTCCCGGCGCTCGGATCGACCATCATCGTGTCGCACCTCGGGCTCCTGGTGTGGGAGCTCAAGTACGTCGCGATCTCGCTCGCGTATCCCGGGTTGAAGCCGGAGCGAGCGACGAAGCCCCCCACGTCCGCCCCTCGCCCACTCGACGACTGAAACGGAACCACACGTGTTCGGACTCGAATTCCCGCCGATCAACGCCCTCCTGCGCTGGAAGGACATCTTCCCGACCTTCAACAAGATCGCGCTCATCGCGGTCCTGGCCGCGCTGATCGGGATCGTGGTCTTCTACCTCGCCAGCCGCAAGGATCCGAAGGTCGCACCGACCGGCACGCGGAACTTCGCCGAGACGTCGATCGAGTTCATCGAGCAGCAGATCGTGATGCCGACGATCGGCAAGCAGGGCCTCGGCTGGACCCCGTTCCTGCTCAGCCTGTTCGTCTTCATCTTCCTCTGCAACATCCCCGGTGTCATCCCGATCTTCCAGATGCCGGCCACCGCCCGACTCGCCATCCCGCTCGGACTGTCGTTGGTGGTCTGGCTGATCTACATCGGCGTCGGCATGAAGCATCAGGGCTTCGGGTACTTCGGCCATCTGCTGTGGCCGCCCGGGGTCCCCACGGCGCTGAAGCCGCTCGTCGGACTCATCGAGTTCATCTCGACCATCGTCGTCACGCCGTTCAGCCTGACCGTCCGTCTCATGGCGAACCTCATGGCAGGCCACATCCTGCTGGTCACGTTCGGCCTGCTCGCCGAGTCGCTGTTCTGGGCCCGCACCAACCAGGCGATCCTCATCCCGACCGGCATCCTGCCGTTCATCATGTTGATCTTCGTGACGGTCTTCGAGGTCCTCGTGGCCTTCCTGCAGGCCTACATCTTCGCCATCCTCGCCGGCGTGTACATCGGCAACTCCATGGCCGGCCACGGCGACGATCACTGATCACCGTTCTCACCAGTCTCCCGACACCAACACATCAACAGGAGAAATCACCCCAATGGAAGCCTTCAGCGCTCTCGTCGCAGCCGCCGACGAAGCAGGATTCACGGCCGACGAGGCCAAGGGCATCGAGGCCGCCGCCTCCGCCGGCTACGCCTACGGCCTCGCTGCCATCGGCCCGGCACTCGGCATCGGCTTCCTCGTCGGCAAGTCCGTCGAGGCCATGGCCCGCCAGCCCGAAGCCGCCGGCATGGTGCGCACCACGATGTTCCTCGGCATCGCCTTCACCGAGGCGCTCGCCCTCATCGGCTTCGTCGTCTTCATCCTCCTGAAGTTCGCCTGACCGGTTCCGGGGCGACCCGGTGTCGCCTCGGGTCCAGTGACCGAACCGTGAACTCACGACGTCCCGACGATCCAGCAGAAACGGAGTCGACGTGCTGACAGCCGTCTCCATCTCCGTCGGCCTGTTGCAGGCCGACAAAGAAGCACCGGCGAACGACCTCAACCCCATCGCGCTCGAACTGAAGGAGTTCGCGTGGGGCATGGGCGCGTTCGCCGTGCTGGCCCTGGCGATTCGCTACTGGCTCTTCCCCAAGATCCGTGACGGCATGCAGGCGCGTGCCGATCTGATCCAGGGGGACAAGGAGTCGGCCGAGACCATGACCGCCGCGGCCCGCGCCGACGTCGCCGAGTACGAGGCTCGCCTCGCCTCGGTCCGAGCCGAAGCGCAGGGCAAGATCGACGCCGCCCGCGAGACCCTCGAGTCGGAGCGGACGGAGAAGATCAGCGCCGTCAACGAGCGCATCGCCCAGCAGCGTGCCGAGGCCGCCGCAGCGGTCGAGGAGGCTCGACAGGCGGCGATGGACGACGTCGAGTCGGCCGTGGTCGACGTGGTCGGCCGGGCGGCCGAGATCGCGCTCGGACAGCCGGCGTCCGCCGACGCCGTGCGCAGCGCCGTCCGCTCCTCCATGGGTGCGACCGCCGGAACGGGAGGATCGTGATGCTCTCCACCGCACAGCTGCTCGCCGCCGAGGTGTTGCAGGTCGAGTTCGACATCGACGACGACGGGTTCGTCACGTCGGCGAACCCGATCCTGCCGCCGATCAAGGAGGTCATCGTCGGTGGCGCCGCAGCGATCATCGTGTTCGTCGCCCTCTGGCGGCTCGCCGGACCGGCCGTGAAGACGGCCATGAAGGGCCGCACCGACCGAATCCAGACCGAACTCGACGAGGCCGCCGCTGCGAAGGTGACGGCCGAGACCGAGGCGGCCGAGATCCGGACCGCCCTGGGCGACATCGACGCCGAGCGGTCACGACTCTTCGACGAGGCCGACGCCGAAGCAGCGGCGCTGCTCGAGAACGGTCGAGCTCGGCTCGACGCCGAGATCGCCGATCTCGAAGCCAAGGCGACGGCCGACGTCGCCGCCGCCGAAGGGCGCGGTGCCGACGACTTGCGGTCCGAGATCTCCCGGTACTCGGCTTCAGCGATCGACGAGGCGGTCACCAGCGGCCTCGACGACGCCACCCAGCAGCGGCTGATCGAGGACTTCATCTCCCGCGTCGGTGCCCAGAACGGAGTCAACGCATGAGTGACGCACGGATCCAGGGATACGCCCGGGCGCTGTTCGAGGTCGCCCGCGCCGAGGGCACCCTCGACGAGGTCGAGGACGAGCTGTTCCGGTTCGCCCGCTCGTACGAGGGCTCCGAGGAGCTGCGCACCACGCTGACCGACGAGCAGATCCCCGCCGAGAAGCGCCAGGCCATCATCGAGGATCTCCTCGGGGGCAAGGCCACGCCGACCACGACGCAGTTGGTGTCGATGGTGGTCGGTTCGGGCCGCTCGCGCGATCTGCCGGCCATCGTCGACTCGCTCGTCAGTCGGGCCAGTCAGGCCAAGCAGCTCGACGTGGCCGAGGTCCGCACGGCGGTCCCGCTCACCTCCGATCAGGAGGCCCGGCTCAAGGCAGCGCTCGAGAACGCCACCGGCCGCAGCCTCAACCTCAAGGCCGTCGTCGATCCGTCCGTCGTGGGCGGAGTCGTCGCCAC
>JBCCTP010000259.1:0-6730 GCA_039198505.1 Actinomycetota bacterium
CGCTGCTCAGCGCCGGTGCGATCTTCACGACCGGGTCGAACTACATCTTCCGCGAGACCAACATCAGTGACTACATCGTCCCGCTCGGCGGTCTCTCGATCATCGTCACCGCCATCATCCACCCGGGTGGTGTCGTGCCGTTCTTCACGCCGCCGGTCAGACACATGGGCAACTGGCTCGTCGGCGCGATCCCCGGAGCCGAGACGCTCCGGTCGAACTACCGCGACAGTCCGAAGTCGCTGATCGTCCGCATCGGCCTCGCCGCCGCCGTGGTCGGCTTCGCCTTCTGGCTCTACAACGCCCAGTTCATCGAGAACGTGTACCTGTGGATCATCGTCAGCCTGGCCATCCTGTTCGTCGTGATGGTCGCGTTCGCCCGAGCGATCGGCCCGATCTCGCCCACCTTCGGCGAGGCGGGAGTCGCCTGGGCCAAGAACCTCCGCAACGCCGGTCCGACCCTCCTCGTCGGGTACGTGCTCGGATGGCTGGTGTGGCCGCTCCGGGTCGATACGTACTCGGCGGTGTGGATGCCACTGCTCGGCGCCTACCTGGCCATCACGATCCGCTCGATCTACAAGCGGATCCGGGGCACGGCCGAGGTGTTCGAGGAGACCACCATGATGGAGGAGCACCCGCCCGACGACCTGCCGCCCACGTCAGGACCCGAGACCGACCGATCGCAACTCGCCAGGGAGGTGGTGTGACATGGCTCTGCTCGAAGCACGAGGCCTCAGCGTCAACTACGGAGGCCTCTACGCCAACAAGGACGTCGACCTCGACTGCCACACCGGCAAGCTGGTCGGCCTGATCGGCCCGAACGGCGCCGGCAAGACCACGTTCATCGACGCGATCACCGGATTCACCGCCATCAGCGAGGGCACGGTCACGTTCGACGGCCACGACCTCGCCGGACTCCCTCCCGACAAGCGGGCGCTGCTCGGCCTCACGCGGACGTTCCAGTCGCTCGAGCTGTTCGAAGACCTGACCGTGCGCGACAACCTCATGACCGCAGCCGAACGGCCGGCCTGGCACTCGTTCCTCACCGACATCATCATGCCGGGCCGCAACGAACGGCAGTATCGCAAGCAGGTCGACTGGGCGCTCGAGATCATGGGACTCGAGGACATGGCCGAGACGCTCCCGACCGACCTGTCGCACGGTCAACGCAAGCTCATCGGCGTCGCCCGGGCACTGGCGGCCAAGCCGAAGCTGGTCCTCCTCGACGAGCCCGCCGCCGGGCTCGACACCACCGAGAGCCAGCTGCTCGGCCAGCGCTTGCGCCAGTTCCTCGACCAGGACATGAGCCTGTTCCTCATCGACCACGACATGGGCCTCGTGCTCAACGTGTGCGACTACATCTACGTCCTCGACTTCGGCAAGATCATCGCCCACGGCACCCCGGCCGAGGTCCGCTCCGACCCGATGGTGATCCAGGCGTACCTCGGCGAGTCGGCGGGCGAAGCCCAGGCCGCCGAGGGCGCCTCGTTCGGTGCTGCCGCCGAAGCCGACCCGGCCACGACCTGAGGGAGACGACATGACCGACACTGAGACCTCCACCGCCTCGGCCAACGGCACTGCGGGCGACCGCCTCGTCGACGTCCGCGGTCTGCACGCCGGCTACGGCGGCATCCCGGTCGTCCGCGACCTCGACCTGCACATCGACGCCGGCGAGGTCGTCGCGCTCCTCGGGCCCAACGGGGCGGGCAAGACCACGACGCTGCTCACGATCTCCGGGCTCCTCACGCCGATCGAGGGATCGGTCGACGTGCTCGGCGCTCCGGTCGACGGTGCCAAGCCGCACCTGATCCCGCGACGCGGCCTCGCGCACGTGGCCGAGGACCGGTCGCTGTTCTTCGATCTCACCGTCGATGAGAACATCACGCTCGGGCTCACCGGCGACCGCGCCTCGCGCAAGCAGGCCTACGACAAGGCGATGGAGCTGCTGCCGGCCCTGAAGCCGCTCAACAACCGCCTCGCAGGGTTGCTCTCGGGCGGTGAGCAGCAGATGCTCGCCATGGCTCGGGCACTCGTGTCCGAGCCGAAGTGTCTGCTCGTCGACGAGATGAGCCTCGGGCTCGCCCCCATCATCGTCGAGCGCTTGCTGCCGATCGTGCGGGACATCGCCGACCAGACCGGCTGCGGTGTGCTCGTGGTCGAACAGCACGTCCACATGGCGCTCGAGGTCGCCGACCGCGGCTACGTGCTGAACCACGGTGAGGTCATGATGTCGGGCTCGGCTTCCGAGCTCTCGTCGAACCGTGCGCTGCTCGAGGCGAGCTACCTCGGCGACGCTGCGCTCCACTGACCGGCCCCGTCCGACCGACCTGACCCCCGCCGACCCGACCGCTGAGCGCAGAGCGCCACCCGCGCCGTCGATGACGTGAGCACCGTCGTCGTCTTCGCGCTGCTCGGCGTCGGAACGGGCGCGCTCTACGGCGCGCTCGCGGCCGGGATCATCGTCGCGTACCGGGGCAGCGGCGTCGTCAACTTCGCCGTCGGCGCGATGGCCATGTTCACGGCGATCGTCTTCGCCGAGCTGCGCACATCGGGCGACCTGCTCCTCCCGGTCGTGCTGATCCCCGATCGATGGTCGCTGGGCGACCCGATGCCCACCGTCCCGGCTGCGCTGCTGGCCCTGGCGGTCGGTACGGCGCTCAGCGCCTCGATCTACCGATTCGTCATCCGCCCGATGCGGTTCTCTCCGAAGGTCACGATGGTCGTGGCCACGGTGGGGATCACGATCGTCCTCCAGGCGCTGGCCGTCCGCAGCTTCGGGAGTCAGGCGGTCCGTACGCCGTCGTTGCTGCCACGGGGCACGATCGAGGTCCTCGGATCCACCGTGCCGGTCGATCGCTTCTACGTGGTGGGAATCGTCCTGCTGATCGCCGTCGTCGCCCGGTTCGTCGAGACGAAGACCATCTTCGGGCTCGCCACGCGCGCCGCCTTCCTCAACGAGAAGGGCGCGATCCTGCTCGGGTTCGACCCGAACCGGTTGGGTCTCCTCAACTGGTTGATCGGATCGACGATCGGAAGCGTCGTCGGAATCCTCGCCACCTCCCTCGGCGGCATCAACCCGTTCAGCTTCAGTCTGTTCGTCGTGCCCGCGCTCGGGGCGGCGCTGGCCGGTCGGCTCACCTCGATCCCGATCGCGGTGGTCGCCGGCATCGCGATCGGTGCGTTCGAGGCCATCGCAGTGCACATCGTGGCCCGTCGATGGGTCCCCGACTTCTTCCTCGGCGGCATCACCCAGCTCGTCCCGTTCACGGTGATCGTGCTGGCCATCGCACTGCTCGGTCGCACACTCCCCGACCGCTCCGTGCTGGTCGAGCAGGCCAACACGACCGCGGTGCGCGATCGATTCCGGCCGGCGCTGTGGTGGCCGGTGATCGGCCTGGCGATGTTCGGCGTCCTGTCGTCGGATGCGACCATCCGATTCGCCACGCTGCAGTCGGCGTTCGTGCTGGTCCTCGTCTCGTCGATCGTCGTCCTCACCGGGTTCGCCGGTCAGGTGTCGCTCGCGCAGCTGAGCTTCGCCGGTTTCTCCGCCTTCATGCTGTCCCGACTCGACTCGGCGCTCCCGTTTCCGCTCGCGCCCGCAGCCGCCGTGGCGCTGACCGTGGTCGTCGGAACGCTGCTCGGCCTGCCGGCGCTCCGGGTGCGTGGCGTGCAGTTCGCCGTGGTCACGTTCGCGATCGCGGTGGTCTTCGACGAGCTGCTGTTCCGCAGTCCGAGCTTCGTCGGCACCACCGGGATCGCCACCGTCAAGTCGCCGACGCTCTTCGGGATCGATCTCGGGATCGCGGGGACCGACCCGTTCCCCTCGCGTCGCTTCGGTGTCCTGGTCGTCATCACGGTGACGATCGTGATGCTCGGCGTCCACGTCTTGCGGTCCGGACCGATCGGGCGCCGGTTCGCCGCAGTACGTGCGAACGAACGGGCGGCGGCCGCCGGAGGCATCAGCGTCACCCGCACCAAGCTCCTCGCCGCGGCCCTCTCGTCGGGTCTCGCCGGGATCGCGGGCGTGATCTTCGCCTACAAGGCACAGACGCTCACCGGTGCGGGTCTCGACGCGCAGGAGGGCCTCGAACTCCTCGCCCTCGCCTACCTCGGCGGCATCGGATCACTCGCCGGTGCGGTCATCGCCGCAGCGCTCGCTCCGTCGGGCGTCGTCGCCGTCGTGATCTTCGGTGGGGGGTCGTCGATCACACAGTTCCTGCTCACCGGGCTGGGTCTCATCGTCGTCGCCGTCGCCCTCCCCGACGGGCTCGCCGGCATCGGTCGGTCGATCCGTCGTCGAGTCGGCGACGCGATCGGGCGACCGGTCGAGGTCGACGAGACGCGTGACGCCCACCCGTGGACCCACCGGCCGGTTGCGCCGCGGTCGGACGATGCGACGTCGGGAACGCGGGGCGACGATCCCGACCCGGCTCCGGCGATCTCGTGGATCACCTCGGACGACGACTGAGCCGGGTCAGAGCCGGCGCGTCGACGGGTCCGGCGGGAGAGGGCGGACCAGCCGGTTGTGCAGCACGGCGATGATCGAGTCGACCGCTCGCCGGTGTCGAGGTGGGTCCTCGGAGACGCCCTCGGTGAGACCGACGAGGATCAGCATCACGAACTCGCGGACGAGGTCCTGGTCCTCGACGGCGATCTCGCCGGTGCGGATGCCGCACTCGACCATGTTGAGGAAGAAGCGGTCGCCGACCGAGTTGGACGGACCGAGCCGCTTGCGCACGTCGGGGTGGCGGCGGGCGTCGGACCGGACGATCCCGACGAATCGAGCGAGCGACGGGTCCTCGTGGTTCAAGTCGTGCGCCTCTTCGAGCACCGCTTCGAGCTTGCCGATGAAGGTCTGCTCACTCGCCTCGGCCTTCTGGAACCGCTCGTAGATCTTCTCCTGCATGTCCTCGTAGACGGCGCAGTACAGGTCGAGCTTCGACTCGACGTAGTGGTAGAGCGCACCACTCGTGAGACCGGCCTCGGCGGCGAGGTCCTTGTTGGTGACGCCGCCGTAGCCGCGCTCGGCGAAGAGGCGCCGCGCGACATCGAGGATGGTCCGACGGGTCTCGGCGGAGTCGGTGGCGCGCGGCCGACCGCGCCGCCGTGTCGAGACCTCGGCCGTACTCATCACATCAGTATGCCGATTTCCACTTCCTCCCTCGGTAGCGGAGAGTCGACATCGCCCTGACAGTGGCGGCGGCGATTCGGCGGGATGCCGTCCGGTCCGTGACGGATGGCGGTCGTGTCCGACGCCTGCCCTACCATCACCACGTTCGAGGGGCGAAGGTGTGGCCGATCACAGGTCGGTCACTCGGGTCGAACGGTCCAACGGTGGGAGAGTGAAAGGCGCGAGAAGTGGGACGAGCTCGGTCCCGGACGGTTCTCTTGGCGGCGGTCGTCCTCGCCGCGTGCGGCGGCTCGACCGATGTCGCCGACGACACGGACACACCGGGTGTCTCGGCGTCGGTGGCGGCGGCCGACGACGCCGACAGCACGACCTCCGACGAGATCGGCGGATCGGTCGCCGACGATGCCGCCGGCGACTCGGGGGACTCCGACGAACTCATCGGTGACGACCTCGTCGACGGCAGCACCGTGTCCGGCGACTTCCCGGTCGACGGCGCCACCGTCACGGTGCTCGATCTCGGACTCGGTGCGTACGGCATCGACCGGACCACGGGCGCCTCGGCCGCCTACACCCTCGACGCCACCGACGTGGCCGGGGGCGACGAAGCTGCCGGGAGTGACGACGCCGGCGCGGGGCTCGCCGACGAGGAGTGGTTCACCGAACGGACGTCCGATCCGATCTCCGACGGCGAGGTCGTCTACAGCATGCTGCTTCGTCAGGCACCCGACTTCGTCGCCGTCGAGGAGGTCGCACTCGGCAAGCTCGACCCGGCGACCGGCATCGTGCGCGTCGTCCGCGAGTTCGGGCCCACGCGACCCGACGACACCAGCACCGACGTCACCCGGTGGGATCTGATCGGCGCAGGTGGCGGCCGACTGTGGGTCGAGCGCGAGGCCGCCGCCGGCGACGAGCGAGTCCGCCGCTTCGTGTCGATCGACGCGGTCTCCGGCGACGTCCTGGGCGAGGTCGATCCCGCCTACGAATTCGAGACCGACACGGCGTCGTGCACCGGCGAGGCGCGAGCGCTCGCGGTCGACGACGGCGGCAATCTCGTGGTCGAGGTCGACGGTGCTCCGGCCACGGTCGGTGAAGGCGGCGAGTTCGTCACGCAGTTCGACCCGTGCGACGACCCCAGGTTCGACGTGGGCGCCACGATTCCCGAGTCGGAACGAGCGGCGTTCACCGTCCTCGGTGACGGTCCACCGATCCCACCCGACGAGCTCGACCGGCTCTACGACGTCGAGCCGCGGATCGTCGGCGGTGCCGCGGTCGTCGACGACACGACGGTGTCGTGGGTCTTCTCGTCGACGCGCACGGTCATCACGGGGGACGGCGAGTCGGTCACCGCCATCATCGGCGGACTCGCCACCGTGGACCGGACCACCGGCGAACTCCAGATGACGTCGCTCGGCAACCGGATCGGCACGATCGTCGACGGTGGCGACGAACCCGACATGGTCACCGCGCTCACCGACGTCGACCTCCACCGCACCGGAGACACCGTGTGGATCCTCGATCGACGCGAGGACGGAGTCCTCTTCCGCGTCGACGTCGCCGAGGCATCGGTCGCGGCCAACGAGATCCCGCTCGATCCGGTCGGCA
>JBCCTP010000260.1:0-6726 GCA_039198505.1 Actinomycetota bacterium
CGCCGACATGGTGAAGCCGGGCGCCGCCGTGATCGACGTCGGTATCTCACGCACCGAGGAGGGCATGGTCGGCGATGTCGACTTCGACTCGGTGAAGGACGTCGCCGGCTGGATCACGCCGATGCCCGGCGGCACCGGACCGATGACCATTGCGTCACTCATGGAGAACACGCTGAAGGCCGCTCGTCTCCAGGGCGTCGTCGTGTGAGTGTCGCGTGACGTGCCTGGCACGTCACGCGACACTCAGACCACGACGCCCTGGAGGCGGGCGGCCTTCAGCGTGTTCTCCATGAGCGACGCGATGGTCATCGGTCCGGTTCCGCCGGGCATCGGTGTGACCCACCCGGCGACGTCCTTCACCGCGTCGAAGTCGACGTCGCCGACCATGCCCTCCTCGGTGCGTGAGATGCCGACGTCGATCACGGCGGCGCCCGGCTTCACCATCTCGGCGGTGATCATCCGCGCCTGACCGGCGGCGGCGACGACGATGTCGGCCTCGCGCACGACGGCCGCCATGTCGGCCGTGCGCGAGTGCGCCATGGTGACCGTGGCGTCGACGCCCTTGCGATTGAGGAGCAGCGACAGCGGGAGACCGACCAGCGTCGACCGGCCGATCACGATCGCCCGCTTCCCCGACGTGGGCACCTCGTACTTCTCGAGCAGCCGCATCACGCCGCTCGGCGTGCAGCTCACCAGCCCGGGCCGATTGCGGACGAGCCGCCCCATCGACCGCTCGGTGAGACCGTCGACGTCCTTCTCGGCCGGGATGAGATCGAGCACCGGCTCTGCGTCGAGGTCGCCGGGAAGCGGGAGCTGGACCAGGATCCCGTGCACGCTCGGATCGCCCGCGAGCTCGGTCACGATCGCCTCGACCTCGGCCTGCGATGCGTCACCTGGCACGTCGTGGTGCCGTGAGGACATCCCCGCCTCGACCGCCTTCTTGTTCTTCGACGCCACGTACCGCTTGCTCGGGCCGTCGTCGCCGACGAGCACGGTCGCGAGACAGATCTCGGGCGAGCCGGCGGCCGCGATGGTGTCGGCGAGACCGGCGATGACCTCGTCGCGCAGTGCGTTTCCGTCCATGACGATGGCGCTCACGGCGCCGACCCTACGAGATGGCCTCGGTGACCTCGGCCACCGTTGCGTAGCCTGCCCCGCCGTGTCCGACGCCTCCGATCTCGCCCTCGCCGACTGCTCGATCTTCACCGAGCCCCAGCAGGGCGCCACGTACGGCGACCTCCTCGCCGTCGCCCGCCGCGCCGAGGACCTGGGCTTCGGCGCATTCTTCCGGTCCGACCACTACGTGAAGATGGGCGACGTCGACGGCCTCCCCGGCCCGACCGACGCGTGGATCACCCTCGCCGGTCTGGCGCGCGACACCACCACGATCCGGCTCGGCACGCTCGTCACCTCGATGACGTTCCGCTGGCCCGGTGTGCTCGCCATCTCCGTCGCCCAGGTCGACGAGATGTCGGGCGGACGTGTCGAGCTCGGCCTCGGTGCCGGCTGGTTCGAGGCCGAACACCAGGCGTACGGCATCGACTTCCGCGACCTCGGTCAGCGCTTCGACCGGCTCGAGGAGCAGTACGCGGTGGTGACCGGTCTCTGGTCGACGCCGGTCGGCGAGACGTTCGCGCACCCCGGTCCGCACTACCCGATCAGCGACTCCCCGGCGCTCCCGAAGCCGACGCAGCGGGACCCGAGGTCGGGCGGAGTTCCCCTCATCGTGGGCGGCCGAGGACCGAATCGCACGCCCCGCCTCGCCGCTCGGTACGCGAGCGAGTTCAACCTGCCGTTCCCGCCGATCGATGAGGTCACGCCGGCGTTGGATCGGGTCCGGGCGGCGTGTGACGACATCGGCCGCGACCCCGACGAGCTCCGCTCGTCAGCGGCTCTGGTGGCGTGCATCGGTGCCGACGACGCCGAGTTCGAGCGCCGCGCAGCCGCCATCGGGCGCGAACCCGACGAGCTACGCGAGAACGGGATCTGCGGAACGCCCGACGAGGCACGAGCCACCCTCGATCGCTGGCTCGCGCTCGGCATCGACCGGATGCATCTCCAGGTCCTCGACCTCGCCGACCTCGACCACCTCGACCAGATCGCCGACGTCGTCACGAGCTGACCCCACCTCGGGGGTCAGACCCGGGAGGGAACGCTCGCGGAGGCGTGGCCGGCGAGCATCGTGGCGATCACGTCGACCGCCGGATCGACGACGGCGCCCATTCGCCGCGCGAGGACCAGGCGCCGCGACACGACCTCGGGACCCACCGCCAGATCGTCGTCGCCCTCGGCACGGGCCAAGACCGTCCAGCCCAGGCCCAGTCGGACCATCTCGCGGAGCACCTCGGGCTGGTGTGACTCGGCGGCGATCGCCGCCGGAGCCCCGCGCGCGGCGAGCGCCGTGACGATCTCGCCGCGACTGTGCGACCCCTCGGGGAAGGTCACCCACGGCCCCCATCGGCTCGCGTCGCGGAGCACCGCCACCGGCGTCGACGGCGGCGCATGGACGAACAGCGGTTCCTCGAACAGCGGCTCGGTGACCACACCCTCGACGACGTCCGGCGGAGCGACGCACACGACGAGATCGAGATCGCCGGCGCGCAGGGCGTCGACGAGCGGTCCGGACGGTTCGACCCGCAGCACCAGTTCTGCGTCCGGTCGTTCGGTCCGGAATCGAGCGAGGACGTCGGGGAAGTGATCGACCGCTGCGACGTCGATCATCCCGAGCCGCACCCGGCCGGCGCTGCCGCTCGCCATGCGCTCCGACCACCTCGCGAGGTCCGCGGTCAACGCCAGGACCTGACGGGCGTGATCGAGGACCGGCTCGGCGACCGGCCGGAGGTGACGCCGGCGGCCGACGCGCTCGAAGAGATCGACCCCGATGCGACGCTCCAACTCCGCCAACCCCTGTGACAGCGCTGAGGCGCTCACCCCCACGGACGCCGCCGCATCCGCCCACGTGGCCGAGTCGCAGGCGGCGACCAGGTACTCGAACTGGCGGATCGACAGGTCGGGCAGCACCCGCGCAGAATACTTCAGTTCTCCTTCATTGACCGTTCGATCAATTTGGCAACGCTTAGCTTCGATGGACATGACGACACGACCGACAGCGCGACAGATCGCCCCCGCCACCGGCAAGCTCGGTGTGCTCACGCCCGGCATGGGTGCCGTGGCCTCCACCTTCATCGCCGGCGTCCTCGCCGCACGTCAGGGCCTCTCCGCCCCCATCGGCTCGCTGACCCAGATGGCCCACATCCGGCTCGGCACGAAGGACGAGAACCGCAACCCGATGATCAAGGACTTCGTCCCGCTCGCCGACCTCGACGACATCGTCTTCGGCGGCTGGGACCCGATCACCCCCAACGCGCTCGAGGCCGCCCGCACCGCCGGCGTGCTCGAGGGCAAGGATCTCGACGCCATCTCGTCCGAGCTCGAGGGCATCGTCCCGATGGAGGCGGTGTTCGACCAGCGCTGGGTGTCGCGACTCGACGGTGTGCGCGTGAAGCAGATCGACAACAAGTGGGACCAGGCGATGGCCCTCATCGACGACATCGCCAACTTCCGGGAGCAGAACGGCTGCGACCGCATGGTGATGGTGTGGTGCGGCTCGACCGAGGCGTTCCAGGAGGCGTCCGAGGTCCACGAGAGCATCGAGGCGTTCGAAGCCGGGCTGAAGGCCGACGACGACAACATCTCGCCGTCGCAGATCTACGTGTACGCCGCGCTGCAGAGCGACGTGCCGTTCGCCAACGGCGCACCGAACCTCTCGACCGACCTCCCCTGCATGGTCGAGTTGTCGCGCCAGCGCGGGGTGCCGATCGCCGGCAAGGACTTCAAGACCGGCCAGACCCTCATGAAGACGTTGCTGGCGCCCGGCCTCAAGGCCCGCATGCTCGGACTGCGCGGCTGGTACTCGACGAACATCCTCGGCAACCGCGACGGCGAGGTCCTCGACGACCCCGAGAACTTCAAGACCAAGGAGGAGTCGAAGCTGGGCGTCCTCGGCACGATCCTCCAGCCCGAGGTGTACCCCGACCTGTACGGGAACATCGACCACGTCGTGCGGATCAACTACTACCCGCCCCGCGGCGACAACAAGGAGGGCTGGGACGCGATCGACATCTACGGCTGGCTCGGCTACGAGATGCAGATCAAGGTCGACTTCCTCTGCCGCGACTCGATCCTCGCCGCCCCGATCGTGCTCGACCTCGCCCTGTTCATGGATCTCGCCCACCGCGCCGGCGAGAGCGACGTCCAGGAGTTCCTCAGCTTCTACCTGAAGGCACCGCAGGCCCGCGGGAACAACTCGGTCGAGCACGACCTGTTCATCCAGCAGACCAAGCTGAAGAACACCCTGCGCGAGTGGATGGGCGAGGAGCCCGTCACCCACTCCGAAGCCGGCTGACGCCACCCACTCAGGGCGAGGGCGTCGCGCCGCCCAGGACCTGGTGGAACTGGGTGGTGTCGACGTTGCCGCCGCAGAGGACGAACGCGGAGTGTGCGCCGCGCTCGTCGGGCGACTCGCTGATCAACCCGGCGAGCGCGATGGCGCCCGCCGACTCGGCGACGTTGTGCGTCGTGCGGAAGATCATTCGCATCGCCTCGGCGACGGCGTCGTCGTCGACGGCGATGACGCGGGCGGCGCCGGCCACGAGGCCGGCGATCGCCGTCGGGTCGGGCGACCGGGTGGCCACGCCGTCGACGAAGGTGGCCGCCGAGTCGGTCGTGACCACCTCGCCCGCATCGAACGAGAGCTGCGACGCCGGCGCCGACGACGACACGACGGCGACGACGTCGGTGTCGAGACCGAGCAGGTCGCGCACGGCGCAGACGGCGTTCACCCCCGATCCCATGCCGATCGGCACGTACACCGTGTCGATCGGATCGTCGGCGGTGGCCGTGAACAACTCGTGGGCGTACGTGGCGACGCCGGCGACGAGATCGGGGTGGAACGGCGGGACCGCCTCGAGACCGCGCTCCTCGGCGACCCGCACGCACTCCTCACGAGCTTCCTGGAAGTCGCCGCCGAACTCGACCACCTCGGCCCCGAGACCGCGCATCGCCGCGTTCTTCTCGACGCTGTTGCCGTGGGGCACGTAGATCGTGACGGGCACACCGAACGCCCGCCCGGCGAACGCGAGGCTCTGACCGTGATTGCCCCTGGTGGCGCTGACGATCCCGCGGTCGACCACCTCGGGCCGCTCGCGCACGAGGCGATCGACGTAGACCAGGCCACCCCGCACCTTGAACGCACCGACCGGCGTGTGATTCTCGTGCTTCACGGTCACCCTCGACCCGACCTCGGCGTCGAGCAGCGGCCACGAGTTCTGCGGCGTCGGCGGCACGAACCGCGAGACCAGCTCGCGGGCGGCGTCGAGCGAGGCATGGGTCAGCGAGACGGGCTCGGGCAACACTCCGGCGTCAGCGAGGGGTCGAGCCATGCGGCCATCGTGGACCGTCCTCGGTGACCACGCAATCGAGAATCACATCGTGCTCCTCGACCGGCAGGTCGTCGACGATCTGTGGCAGGAACGCGAGCCCGACCACGAAGGCGTCCGGCCGCCGGCCCGGCAGGAACCGGTCGTACCAGCCACCGCCCTGACCGAGCCGATGCCCTTCCGACGTGAAGGCCGTTCCCGGCACCACGATCACGTCGGGCCACGACGGATCGACGTCGTCGTCGGGCGTCCGAACCACGATCCCCCGCTCGCCCGCCCAGGCGATCAGCCCGTCGGTCTCGACCTCACCCGGCACGTGCTCGTAGACGTGGACGGTTTCGGCATCGGCGACCGTCGGCAACATCGTGAGGTGATCGACGACGCTCCGGCTGCGTTCCGGTCGATCGTCCAACGCCCTGCGCGTGCGACGCATCTCGGACCGGAGGGCCCGCTTGCGGTCGCCGACCGAGCCGGGATCAACCGACCCGAGTTGGTGAGGCCCACTCACCGGCCGGAGCGTACAGTCGGCGCCATGAGCGAGACCTTCGACTCGGGCCACTTCCGAACGATCCTCGGGCACTTCCCGACCGGGGTCACGATCGTCGCCGGGCTCGACGGCGACGGTGCGCCCGCCGGCTTCACGATCGGCTCGTTCACGTCGGTGTCGCTCGATCCGCCGATGGTCGGCTTCCTCCCGCAGATCGGATCGCAGACGTGGAGCGACATGGCGTCGTCGGGCAGCTTCTGCGTCAACGTGCTCAGCCAGGACCAGAGCGATCTCTGCTGGAAGTTCGCGAAGAGCGGCACCGAGGCGACCCGGTTCGAGGGTGTCGACTGGCACGCCGCCCCGTCGGGCTCGCCGATCCTCGATCGGTCGGTGGCGTGGATCGACTGTGCGGTCGAGGAGGTCTACGACATGGGCGATCACCACTTCGTGCTCGGCCGGGTCGGTGCGCTCGACGCCGATGCCGACGGCGACGGCGAGCCGCCCGTCCCGCTCCTGTTCTTCAAGGGCTCGCTCGGCGGGTTCGTCGAGGGATGAACTCGGCGTGAGCCGCCTCCGGGGCCCCAACGCCACTCCCCTGGCGGCGGGCATCGACACGGCGATCGTGGTGGCCTTCGCTGCGCTCGGTCGACGCAACCACGACGAGGAGCCAGGAGTCGGCGGACTCGTCGACACCGCCTGGCCGTTCCTCGCCGGTCTCGCCCTCGGCTGGGCGGTCAGCAGGGCGTGGGACCGTCCCGCCGAGTTCCGCACCGGCCTCATCGTGTGGCCCGTCACGGTCGC
>JBCCTP010000261.1:0-6722 GCA_039198505.1 Actinomycetota bacterium
CGGGGCGGCTGCGCTGGCCATCGCGCTGCTGGAGGGCCTCGAGAGCGTTCGCTCGGCCGCCGTGGCTGCGGGCGCCGACTCCGAGGAGCTCACCTCGCTGGCGGTGACCGTGGCCGCCGCCCTTCCCGATCTCGTCGCCGCCGAGAACGAGCCGGTTGCAGGGCCGTGACGGGCCCGATGAGGCGACGATGGCCAAGCTAGTCTGGTCATCATGACCGTCGTGAACGTGGCCGAGGCGAAGACGCATCTCTCCCGGGCTCTCGACGCCGCTGCGGCGGGGGAGGAGGTCGTCCTCGCGCGCAAACGTCTGGGCGCTCACTCAACCTGACACGCGCGACGAGCGGGAGGTCTCACCTGGGACCACACCGATCCCTTCGACCGGATGCTCGCAGGCCAGGCACTGACCGACGACGTCGAGTTGGTGACGCAGGACGCCGCCTTCGCAGAGGTGCACGGGTTGCGCGTCCGGTGGTGACGACGCCCGACCGGGCCGACGCCTGGCGTACGCGCCCGTAGCCTCGCCGCATGACCCTTCGTCACGGCAGGGCCGCCGTCTCGATTCCGGGGCCGTCGGTCATCCCAGATCGGGTGCTCGCGGCGATGCACCGGCCGATGCCGAACATCTACGAGGGTGAGCTGGTCGACGTCGCGATGTCCGTGCTGGCCGATCTGCCGGCGATCGCACGCACCACGACGGCCGAACCGTTCATCGTGATCGGGAACGGGCACGCCGCCTGGCAGATGGCGATCGACAACACGCTCAACCGGGGCGACCGGGTGCTCGTGCTCGAGTCGGGCACGTTCGCCGTCGCCTGGGGCGACATGGCGCGAGTGAGCGGCGTCGAGGTCGAGGTCCTTCCGGGCAACGACCACGAGCCCGTCGACCCGAAACGGGTGGGAGAGCGGCTCGCCCGAGACACCGACCACGACATCGCCGCCGTGCTCGTCGTGCTCGCCGACACGGCGTCGTCGTGCCTCAACGACATCGCCGCGATCCGCCGCGCGATCGACGACGCCGGTCATCCGGCGCTGTTCATGGTCGACGCGATCGCATCCCTCGGTTGCGACCGTTTCGAGATGGACGGGTGGGGAGTCGACCTCACCGTCGCCGCGTCACAGAAGGGGCTGATGGTGCCGCCGGGGATCGCCATGGTCTGGGCGGGGGAGCGGGCCATCGAGGCCTACGACCGGGGCACCGATCTCCGCTCGGGCTACTCCGACTGGGGCCCTCGCATGCGCCCCGAAGCCTTCTACCAACGCTTCGCCGGCACGCCGCCGATCAGCCACATCTACGGCATGCGCGAGGCCCTCGACATGATCGGTGAGGAAGGTGGGCTCGACGCCGTGTGGGCTCGCCACGAGATCCTCGCGACGGCGGTGTGGGATGCCATCGACGCCTGGTCGACCGAAGGCGGCGTCGTCGCCAACATCGCCGACCGCGCGCACCGGTCCCGGGCGACGACCACGGTGCGGACCGGGTCGATCGATGCCAACGAACTGCGACGTCGAGCCGAGAGCGACTTCGGTTTGACCCTCGGTCTCGGCATCGGCCCCGATCGAGACCACCGATTCCGCATCGGACACATGGGCCACCTCAACCCGCCGATGCTGCTCGGCACGATCGGCACGATCGAAGCGACACTCACGTCGATGGGCGTCGACGTCGCTCGGTCAGGCGCAGCGGCCAGCGCTGCGTCGATCGGACGGCTGTCCGGCGCTTGAACCACTCACACCTCCACGCACGCCTCAAGAGTTCGTCCAGACATCGAGAGATCGGTCCTCCGGCGGCCGATTCCCGGGTATGGACGGCGACCGGCGACCGGCGCACTCAGAGCGCCTGGCGGAGGTGGACGTCAAGATGCGTCCCCTCAACCTCGCGATCGCCGTCGCCGTGGCGGGGGCCGCACCGATCTTCCTCCCGCAATTCGGTCCGGGGTTCCTCGGCTTCATGCTCCTGCCCATCGTGTGGTGGACACTGCGCGCCCTCGGTCTCGCCCGACGGATCGGGCTCGAAGCGTGGAGCATCGGGCTCTTCGTGGTCGTCGCGATCGCCATCGTCGGGGGAGCGGCGACGAGCGGTGGGACGTACAGCGCCGGCATCTTCTTCGGTGGCGTCGCTGCGCTGCTCGCCCAGGCGACGTTCCCTCGATGGGAGTGGACGGCGGGCCTGGGCCTCGCCATCGTGCTCACCGTGGTCGTGATCGACCTCGCCCTCGACCGATCGCTCAACGCCTTCAACATCACCGCCGCAGCCGTGCTCGGCTCCTACCTGCCGTACGTCGTGCGACGCCTGGTCGACGTCGAGCAGATCCACCGCCGGCGAGCCGTGATCGACTCCTTGACGGGGTGTCTCAATCGTCGGTCGCTCGAGATGCGCATCGACGAACTCGAGGCCCAAGCGGCCCGCACCGGATCTCCGATCGCCGTCATCAGCTTCGACATCGACCACTTCAAGACCGTCAACGACGAGTTCGGCCACGCGGCAGGCGACCGGGTGCTCGCGGGCGTCGCCTACGCGGTGCGCAAACAGCTCCGCCGCTTCGAGCTCTTCTACCGGTTGGGTGGCGAGGAGTTCGCCGTGGTCCTGCCCGGTACCGACCTCGAGCTGGCGACGAACATCGCCCTGCGCCTTCGGACCGCCGTCGCCGCCGAGAGTGTCGGCGACATCGGCGTCACCGCGTCGTTCGGCGTCGTCAGCGCGGACGCTCCCGTGACGATCGAGTCACTCCTCGAGGACGCGGACACGCTGCTGTACCGGGCCAAGGCGGCCGGACGTGACTGCGTCGGGGTATTCGGGAGCGACGACGTCCTCCGCACCATGGTCGATTCGTCACCAGCGGCTGCGACCGCGGAGTCCGCCTAGATCGCGAAGCCGCCGAGTTTCGTCTCGAGGTACTCGGTGATGCCCTCGCGATGGCCCTCACGGCCGAGGCCCGAGTCCTTCATGCCGCCGAACGGCGCTGATGCGGCCGTCGGGTTGACGTCGTTGACGCCGATGATCCCGAACCTCAGACGCTCGAATGCCCGGATCGCCGTGGACAGGTCCTGCGTGTACACGTACGCAGCCAGGCCGTAGTTGGTGTCGTTCGCGAGGTCGATCACCTCGTCGACGTCGTCGTACACGATCACCGGCGCTACCGGACCGAACGTCTCCTCCCGGTAGATCGTCATTCCCTCGGTCACGCCGGTCAGGAGGGTCGGGGCGAAGAAGTGGCCGTCGGCGAACTCACCCTCCGCGAGGCGATGCCCGCCCACATCGGCCGATGCCCCCTTGCCGACGGCGTCGTCGACCTGCGCCTCGACCTTGGCGACCGCCGCCTCGTTCACGAGCGGTCCGACACCGACACCGTCGGCGAACCCGTTGCCCGCTTTCACCCGGCCCACCCGCTCGACCATCGTCGAGGTGAAGGCGTCGGCCTGGTCGCGGTGCACGTACAGGCGGTTGGGGGAGATGCACGCCTGACCCGAGTTGAGGAACTTGAGCGCGGCGGCTCCCTTGGCCGCACGGACCGGATCGGCGTCGGGGTACACGATGAACGGCGCGTGCCCGCCGAGCTCGACCGAGACCCGCTTGAGATTGCCGGCGGCGGCGCCCGCGAGGTGGCGCCCCACCGCCGTCGACCCCGTGAAGGTGAGCTTGCGGACGCGGGGGTCTGTCGTGAACACCTCGCCGATCGGCTTCGGGTCGAGGGCGGTCACGAGGTTCACCACGCCGGCGGGGACGCCTGCGTCGTGCAGGACCTCGTACACCGCCCGGGCGCACAGGGGAGTGGCCTCCGCAGGCTTGAGCACCACGGTGCATCCCGCAGCGAGCGCCGGGCCGATCTTCCGGGTCAGCATCGAGATCGGGTAGTTCCACGGCGTGACCGCCGCGACCACACCGACCGGCTGGTGGACCACGAGGAACCGCTGGTCGGCTCGCTTCGACGGCAGCCACTCGCCGGCGACTCGTGTGGCCTCCTCGGCGAAGAAGCGGAGGAAGTCAGCGGCGTACGTGACCTCGGCGCGGCTCGCGCGCAACGGCTTGCCCTGCTCGCGGGTCATCAGCTCGGCGAGCTGATCGCTCCGCTCGGTCATCAGCCGCCAGGCGGTCAGGAGAACGTCGGCGCGTTCGTGCGCCGTGGTCTGCGACCAGCTGTCGAACGCCCGGTTCGCCGCCTCGATCGCCCGTTCGGCGTCGGCGGATCCTCCGTCGGGGACGTCGTCGAGATGAGCGCCCGTCGCTGGATCGGTGACGGCGAACGTCCCGCCGTCGAGAGCGTCACCCCACTGCCCGTCGATGAACATCTGCGGGACGGTAGCGCTGCGACCTCACGCGGACGATCGGTCGACCGGGCGTTTGTACACGGCTTCGTAGCTCTGCACCTCGAAGCCGAGTCCCTGATACAGCTGGAACGCGCCGCCCGGGTTGTTCGTGTCGACACCGAGGACGGCCTCGGTCATCCCGCGATCACGGATCGCCACGAGAGCGCGAGCCAGCAGTGCCTTGGCGATCCCGCGATTGCGATAGTCGGGGTGGGTCGAGATGTACTCGGTGTACCCCCGCCGATACCCGCGCTCGTCGTTCTCCACCTCGTTGATGAACGGCTTCACCTGGCTGACGACCCGATCGCCGTGCCACGCAACCTGCCAGAGGGTCTCGTCGCGATCGGGGTCGTCGACGATGTACGACGTGTCCGTCGCCTGCTCGGGGTCGTAGTCCCAGTCCTCGGAGAAGCACAGATTGTGCTCCCGGACGATGTGCTCCATCTGGTCGGGTTCGACCGGTCGCAACTCGATTCCGTCGGGTAGCGGGACGTCGGGGACGGCGTCGAGATGCGACCGCAGGAGTGAGGCACTCCAGTGCGCCGTCCGGTAGCCCCGCCGTTCGAACCACGCCGCTTCACCGGTCGGCGCTCCGTCGGGACCGGGGTGACCGGCGTAGCCCCGGTACCGACCGGGTGCGTCGCCGTCGAGCCACTTGAGGAGGTGCTCCTCCTCGGCGCCGATGATCCGGTCGAAGAGATCGCGTCCGTGGCGATCGGGATGGACCGGAGCGAAGACCACGAGGTCGTGGAACCCGTCGGGCACCGGACCGTGGGTGGGTCGGCAGTATCCGACGAGGTCGGCGGCGTCTTCGACGATCGCGATGTCGAGCTCGGGATCGCAATCGGTCAGCTCGGCGTAGCTCTGGTCCATGTGCTCCGCTCGGACCGATTCGGGGTCACCCTTCGCCCGTCGATACGCGGTGAGCAGCTCCGCCATCGCCGGATGGTCGGCGCGCCCGCGGTATGGGCGCGCCGTCAGACCCGTCGGCAGATCGAGTCGATCGGCGAGATGCATCGGGCCACCGTAGGAAGCGGGCACCTTCCGGATCGCGCCGATTTCGCGGGCGTCTCTCGTCGATCACGAGAACGGATGGAGTCACTGGTAGCTGGCCTGCCACTTCGGGGTCGTGTCGGCGCACTCGTCCATCGCCTTCACGATGGGGTACGGGTTGATCGCCGCGCCGCCCTGCGGGTGGATCTCGAAGTGCAGGTGTGCGGTGGCGCTCAGACCGGTGTTGCCGTTGGTCCCGAGAACG
The DNA here is from genome assembly GCA_039198505.1 of Actinomycetota bacterium. GTDB lineage: Bacteria > Actinomycetota > Acidimicrobiia > Acidimicrobiales > Ilumatobacteraceae > Ilumatobacter_A. The sequence continues at coordinate 5,564 of JBCCTP010000261.1, forward strand.
TCGCCCGCCTTCACGCGTGTGCCCACCTCGATCCCCGGGGCGAAACCTTCCATGTGGAGGTACACGAAGTAGGTGCCATCGGGCTGCTCGAGCTTGACGCCGTTGCCGGCACGCAGGCCCGGCTGGTCGTACCACAGCGTCGTGATGATGCCGTCGGTGACCGCGTAGAGGAGCTTGCCCTCAGCCGCGATGATGTCGACGCCCTCGTGCACGCGTCCGTTGCCGCGCGGGGCGTGCCACGTGTCCTCGAAACCGCACCAGCCCTGGATGGGGAAGCGGTCGAGCGTGACCGAACCCGAGCCGGAGCTGCGGCTCGAGGAACGATCCTGTCCGAGCTTCAAGATGTCGGCGCCGCGCTGCGTGACGACGCCGGTGGGGGCGATGCCGTTGACCGACTGGAACGCCCGCAGCGTGTAGGCGGTGGACCCGCCGAAGCTGCCGTCGGCGCCACCCCGGATGACGAAACCGAGATCCTGCAGCGCCGATTGCAGCTCGGCCACCGCCGGGCCGGAGTCGCCCACCCGGAGTCCGACGAAGCCGGATGTGCCCGACGAGGAGGAGGAATCGGACGAGTTCGACGAGCCCGACGAGCTCGACGACGGGCTCACCGACGCGCTCGTTGCCTCGAGCCCGAGGAGCGACACCTCGCGCTCGCCGACAACACCGTCCTGGGTGAGTCCGTGGATCTTCTCGAACGCACGGAGGGTCCGCGCCGTGGCCGGACCGAACACGCCGTCGACGCCACCGACCACGATGAGCCCGGAGTTCTGCAGCGCCCGCTGGACCTGCGCGACGCGGTCGCCGGTGGAGCCCTGCTGCAGACCGACGAACGGATTCGTCGAGCCCGACGCGCTGCTGGCGGAGGTGCTGGCAGAGGTGCTGGATGAGGTGCTGGCGGAGGACGAGTTGCCGGTCGACGAGCCGGTGGACGACGACGTGGTCCCGAGATCGAGCACGTTCACGACGGCGCGGGTAACGGTCCCCGTGGTGCCGAGGCCGTTCCACGACTGGAACTGGCGCAGCGCCCGAGCGGTGGCCGGACCGAAGATGCCGTCGGCGCCGCCCGGGACGAAGACGCCCGACTGGTCGAGCCGTTGCTGCAGTTCGCGAACGGCGTCGCCCTGATCGCCCTGCTCGAGCCCGACGAACCCCTCGGACC
>JBCCTP010000262.1:0-6720 GCA_039198505.1 Actinomycetota bacterium
GGAATCGGCCATCTTGAACGGGGCCGTCGAGATCTCGGTAGTACCCGAACACGTCGACCACGATGTCCACGTGCCCGCGGTCGTTGTAGATGGTGACCGAGGTGTCGGCGGACACCTTGCTGACGACCAAGTTCGGGCGGACGTCACCGGGTGCTGCATTGAGACTGGAGGCTGTCGGCCGCCGCGCATCGGTCGGATGCACGGTCAGGAACGTCTGCTCCGTCGGGTTCACCGCAACGACGTTCAGAACGGCCGCGGTCATGGTCCGGTCGACCGCCGTCAGCGACAGCTCGAGGCTGTCGCCGGGGCCGAGCCGCTCGGCCCGGACCACCCCCTCGCCGGAGCGAGTGTCGGCGAGTCGAATCGAGTCCCGCTGAGCGACGTACCGACTTCCGTCGGGACCGTCGATGTCGGAGTAGAAGCCGACCACATCGAGCACCACGTGCACCTCGCCGAACCGGTTGTACACATCGACGCTTCCGTCCTCGCCGAGCGGGACCGTCACGGAGTTCGCGAGCGTCTCGCCCTCCACGAAGTTGAGGTTCGACACGAGTGGTCGCTCAACGCCGCTGGGAGCGATTGTGAGATAGCTCGACTCCGTGGAACGCACAGCAGTGGCGTTCAGGACAACGGCAAGTGCGCCCTCGGACGGGACCCCACCCGCTCCGGCGATCCGAACTGATCGTGTCGCGTCTTCGGCGATCGGTCCAACGGCATCGACGCCGAGCCCTACGCGGGTGTCGAGTACACGAGACGGAGTCAGAGGTTGGTACTCGCCGAATCCCGAGACGAGGAGGTCGATGGAGAGGATCGTCATCCAACGATTCTCGATGACGGCTGCTTCCCCGCTGCTCAGGAGGGTGACGCGGTGTCCGACGACGCCGGCCCGGAAAACGTCGACACCCGCGCCGAGGTCGTCGAGTTCTGCCACGTGGAATTCGTCGTCTGCGATCACGAGTCGGCCCGATTCGAGGTCGATGTCGAAGCTCTCGTTCGACAGATGGGTATCGACGATCACGGTCTCATCGATCTTCGACAGGGTGACCGGATCGCGAGTCGTCAGGACGATGTCAGGGTGGTCTTGGACGAGGAGGAGTTGACCGTTCCGGAGTGTGATGTTCTTGCGACCCGACCGCCAGTCGTCGGCGCCCGAGTCCTGCCGCACTCGATGGACGAGGCTGACCGAGTCGCCGCTCGGTGAGAACTCGTAGCGCTCGACCCATTCGGATCCACCCGCGATGAAGAACACGTCGTCCGTCGCTCCGAATCCGAGCGTGCCACGCTGTTCGATCGTCGACATGTCGACGGGGAGGTCGTCGTCGTAGATCGCAATGCGGATGGACCCTTGCAACTGACTGACGAGAGCGAATCGGTCGTCGAGCGTCGGTGAGGGAACGACAACGCGATTCGATGTCGCCCCGGAAATGGGGACCGTTGCGGTCGGCTCCAGGGATCCGGTCCTGAACTTGGTGACGAGGCCGAACGACAGGACGAAGAGTGTGTCGCCATCGGGGGACACCGCGATGTCGAACACGAAATCGGCAGGGATCGTCGTGCGGTGCTCTGCGACGATTTCGATCGAGGTCGCGTCAACCGCGACCACTCGACTTCCTGAGGGATCGGGGGTCACCGCGTAGAGGAGATCGGTGGCGGGGTCGTACTCGACGTGGCTCGCCTCGAGGTTGGTGCGGATCACGCCCGGCGCAGCAACGAACCAGTCGATGTCGGTCGACGCAGCGGCCGGCTGCCCCGCCGAGGGCAGAGCGACGGCGGTGAGGGCGCCGATCACGGCGAGCACAACGCCCACGACACGGATCATTCGGCCTCCCACTATTCGAAGCATGCCCGAGGCATCAACCACCGGTGCGTTGACCGTCAGGTTACTGACGATTTCTTGACGAGAGGACGGCACGGGAGCTCGATGTACTCCCCACGGAGTACGTCCGAAGCCTCCCGGTGTGGGATTCGCCGGACCGGTCGAATCTTCACGATGGAGGCATGATCGAAGTCAGCCACCTCACCAAGGCGTACGGCGAGACCCTCGCCGTCGACGACCTGTCCTTCTCCGTCCAGCCCGGCATCGTCACCGGCTTCCTCGGCCCCAACGGCGCCGGCAAGTCGACCACGATGCGCATGATCCTCGGCCTCGACGCGCCGACCTCCGGCACCGCCACCGTCGGCGGCCGCCCGATCGTCGCCCACGAGACGCCGCTCACCTCCATCGGCTTCCTCCTCGAAGCCGGTGCCGTGCATCCGAGCCGCTCCGCCCACGACCACCTTCGGGCACTGGCCGTCACCAACGGCATCAGCACCGCCCGGGTCGACGAGGTCCTCGACATCGTCGGACTCGGCGAGGTCGCCAAGCGTCGCAGCGGCGGTTTCTCGCTCGGCATGGGCCAGCGCCTCGGCATCGCGGCCGCCCTCCTCGGCGACCCCGAGGTGATCATGCTCGACGAGCCGGTCAACGGTCTCGACCCCGAGGGCATCAAGTGGATCCGCCGCCTCCTCCAGGACCTCGCTCGTGAAGGCCGCACGGTCTTCGTGTCGTCACACCTCATGAGCGAGATGCAGCTCATGGCCGAGCACTTCGTGATCATCGGCCGGGGCCGCCTCATCGAGGACATCTCGGCCGACGAGCTCAAGGCCATGGCCGCCGGCGAGACCACACAGGTCGCCGCCGATCGCCTCGACGACCTCGTGTCGCTGATGAGCGCCGACGGCGTGGAGATCGCCTCGACCGATCGCGAGACGGTCCAGGTGACGGGCATCGACGCCGACCGGATCGGCGCCATCGCCCGCGACAACGGCATCGCCCTCACCCGCCTCGTCCCCGAGCAGCGCTCACTCGAGGACGTGTTCATGGACCTCACCGCCGACGCCGTCCAGTACCACGGCGTCGACTCCACCGTCACCTCCGACCAGGCCGCCGCGTGATGACGATGACCGACCCGTCCAGCCGAGCGACCCCCACCCGACAGAACGCCCACGATTCGAAGGAGCCCACGATGTCCACCACGACCCCCGAGACGATCACCACCGACACGATCACCACCGACGACGCCATCATCACCGAGACCGGCGTCACGCCAACCACCTCGAACACGCCGGCCACCACGACCCGCCGGTCGTCGACGCCGTCGAAGAACGTCACCACCTGGTCCGTGATCAAGGGCGAGTGGATCAAGTTCTGGTCCGTCCGCTCGACCAAGTACACGCTCATCGCCGCCGGCATCGCCACGGTCGTCTTCGGCATGATCTTCTCGGCCGTCGCCGACTCCGACGAGGCCACCGGCCCGGCCGCACTCCTCACCGGACCCGTCGAACTCGCCCTGAGCGGCATCGGGATCACCGAGATGATCGTCGGTGTGCTCGGCGTGATGATCGTCGCCGGTGAGTACTCGACCGGACTCATCCGTACGTGGTTCGCCGCCGCCGGCAATCGCTGGCGGGTCATCGCCGCCAAGGTCGCCGTGCTGGCGTCGGCGGTGTTCGCGATGGGCCTCGTGTCCTCGACCCTCGCCATCGTCGCCGGTCAGGCGGTCTACGCCGGGAGCGAGCCCACGGTGCCTCTGTCGGAGACGCTCGACGTCATCCTCGGCACGTCGGTCTACCTGGTCGGGATCGCTCTGATCGGTATCGCTCTCGGCTTCCTGCTCCGCTCGACGGCCGCCGGCATCGGAACGCTCGTCGGTGGTGTCTTCATCGGCCCGAACCTGCTGAACCTGCTGCCCGAGAGCGTCACCGACGTCTTCATGAAGTACCTGCCCAACTTCGCCGGGGATGCGATGATGACCCAGGTGGCCGACCCCGACCTGCTCAGCACCGGCGCCGCCTACGGTGTGTTCGCCGCCTGGGTGGTGGGTCTGCTCGTCCTCGCCGGCGTGATGGTTCGGCGTCGGGACGCATGAGCGACTCGGCGGGCACCCGGTTCTGGAGTTGGCTCCGAGCCGACCTCCGCCGGTTCGATCTCGCCGTCGCCCTCCTCACCCTCGGGGTGGCGTCCGCACTCATCACAGGATCTTCCGAACGATTCGACTCCGGCTGGCCCGAAGTGGCCGCCGGAGTCGGCGCGTTCGCCCTCGTGTTGTTTCGCCGCGTCCAGCCGTTCCTCTTCCTCGCCATCGCGCTCGTCTGGACGGCCGTGCACGTCGCCGTGTGGGACCGACCGACGCCCACGGTCTTCGCCGCGGTCGTCCTTCTGGCGACCAGTGCGCTGCGACTGGAACGTTGGCCCGCGATCGCTCTCGGTGCCTCGATCGGGGGGAGCCTCTACGTGCTCGGTCTCATCGGCAACGATGCCGAGCTGGGAGACTCGCGAGCCGTCATCGGGATCGTGTGGTCGGCGCTGGCGATCGGGATCGCCGACGCCGTCCGATCGTGGCGTCGGTATCGCGAGTCGGCCGAGGCGCAGTTGCGGTCCACGGTGGAAGCGGCCGAGGCCAACACCCGTCGCCAGGTCAGCGAGGAACGACTGGCGATCGCTCGCGAACTCCACGATCTGCTCGCGCACAACCTCTCGGTGATGAACGTCCAGACCGGAGCGGCACAGCACCTCCTGCGCTCCGACCCCGACCAGGCCGAGGAGTCGCTCCAGGCGGCCCGGGATGCCGGACGCAACGTGCTCGACGAGTTGCGGGAACTGCTCGCGATCCTGCGCCACGACGACGGGAGCGACGGCGAACCGACGAGCTCGCTCCCCACCGCCGACCAGCTCCCGGCGCTCGTCGACACCATCCGGTCGACGGGACTCGATGTCGACTGGACCCGCGCCGGTGAGGCTCGACCGCTCACGCCGGCGGTGTCGCTCGCTGCGTATCGCATCGTCCAGGAGGGGTTGACGAACGCCGCCAAACACGGCGCCGGAAGCGCTCACCTCGTCACCGAGTGGACCGACGACGAGCTGTCGATCCATCTCTCCAACCCGGCGGCTGCTCGATCGGGAGAGGGCAGCGGGCTCGGGCTCGTGGGAATGCGCGAACGAGCGACGGCCAACGGCGGCGACCTCAGCGCCGAACTCGTCGCGGGGAAGTTCGTCGTCGAGGTGAACCTCCCGACGGCTGCGAGCCGGGAGGCGGCCTCGTGACGATCCGAGTCGTGCTCGTCGACGATCAGGCGCTCATCCGCGCCGGCTTCCGGGCGATCGTCGACTCGGCCCCCGACCTCGAGGTGGTCGGGGAGGCCGACGACGGCGTCGATGCGATCGACGTGATCCGAGACACCCGCGCCGACGTCGTCCTCATGGATGTCCGGATGCCGGGCCAAGACGGGATCACCACCACCGAGGCGATCGTCGCCGACGACGACCTGGTCGGCGTCCGGGTGATCGTGCTCACCACCTTCGAGCTCGACGAGTACGTCGTCGCCGCGATGAACGCGGGCGCGAGCGGATTCCTCGACAAGGGTGTCGACCCCGACGTGCTCCTCGACGCGATCCGGGTCGTCGCCGCCGGCGACGCCCTGCTCACCCCGAAGGCGACGCGGGCGCTCCTCGCATCGATGCCCCGAGATGTCCCCACCACGCCGGTCGACGACGACGCCGTTCAGCACCTGACCACGCGCGAGCGCGAGGTCGTCTCCCTCGTGGGTCGCGGCCTGTCGAACGACGAGATCGCCGACGAGCTCTTCCTCTCACCGCTCACCGCGAAGACCCACGTCAGTCGGGCCATGACGAAGCTGCACGCGCGTGATCGCGCACAACTCGTGGTGATCGCGATCCGAACCGGTCTGACCCAGCTCGACGATCTCTAGCTCGACGACCTCTCGGTCACGCCGTCGACGTCGAGTTCGTCCGGTCGATCGTCGGCGGCCGGGAGTTCAGAGCCTCGATCTCGCGGGTCGCCGCCGCCCGGACGTCGGACGCGAACCGCTCCCGGCCGGCTCCCGACATGTCGAGCATCCGAGCGAACCCGAGCGCCAGATCTCGATCGTGGGCCCCGAGGACCGATCCCGGTCCGAGTTCGCGATTCGTCATCGTCATCTCGGATCGTTCGGCGAGTAGCCGTGACTGGTACCAGCGCAGCGCCGGCTCGCCGACGCCGTGCTCGGCGAACGCCGCCCCGAGGACCCGGGCGTCGACGATCGCCTGGCTCGCGCCGTTCGAGCCGACCGGGTACATGGGGTGTGCGGCGTCTCCGACGAGCGCCACCGACCCGTGGACCCAGTGGTCGACCGGATCTCGATCGACCATCGGGTACTCGAACACGGTCTCGGATCGGGCGACCAGGTCGGGCACGTCGAGCCAGTCGAACCGCCACTCGTCGAAGCGGTCGACGAACTCATCGGCTCCCACTCGCGTGTTCCAGTCCCCGCGACGCCAGCCCCGGAGAGGATCGAAGGCGATCTCGGCGATCCAGTTCACGCGCTGCAGACCGCTGGTGGGGTCGGGCGCCGACAGCGGGAACGTGACGAACCGCTGGGTCGCATCGCCGACGATCGCGAACGCCGACAACTCGGGTCGGGGCTCGACGTCGGCCATGCCCCGCCACAGCACCGACCCGCCCCAGCGCGGCGTCCCCTCACCCGGGAACATCGTCGATCGCACCGCTGAGTGCAGCCCGTCGGCGCCGATGAGCACCGGTGCGTCGATCTGCTCGACCGACCCGTCGAGGTCGCTCACCTCGACTCGCACACCGTCCCGAGCGTGAGCGAAGCCGGCGATCGAGCGGCCTTCGACGACCGCCTCCGGGCCGAGCCGGTCGGTGACCGCGGCGAGCAGCATCA
>JBCCTP010000263.1:0-6704 GCA_039198505.1 Actinomycetota bacterium
CGCCCCCCGAGGCCCCGCCGACTGTGTGGGACCGGCACACCCTGCCGCCACCGGCTTACCCAGTTTCCACGTGCGCCTGTGTGTGCCTCCCCCACACTGTCGCTTCACATCAGAGGCGTTCGATGATCATGGCCATGCCCTGGCCGCCACCGACGCACATCGACTCCATGCCGATGGTCTTGTCCTCGCTCTGGAGGTTGTTGATCAGCGAGGTCATGATGCGGGCGCCGGTCATGCCGAACGGGTGGCCCACGGCGATCGCGCCGCCGTTGATGTTGAGCTTCTCCTCGGGGATGTCGAGGTGGAGCATCGACGGGATGACCTGGGCGGCGAACGCCTCGTTGATCTCGACGAGGTCGATGTCGTCGATGGTCATACCGGCGCGGGCCAGCGCCTGACGGCACGCCTCGATCGGGCCGAGGCCCATGATCTCGGGGTTGAGGCCGGTCACGCCCGAGGCGATGATGCGGGCGAGCGGCTTCACACCGAGCTGCTCGGCCTTGGTGTCGCTCATGACCATCACGGCGGCGGCGCCGTCGTTCAGCGGGCAGGCGTTGCCGGCGGTGACGGTGCCGTCGGGGCGGAACACCGGGTTGAGCTGGCTCACCTTCTCGAGGGTCGTGCCGGGACGCGGGCCGTCGTCCTTCGACACGACCGTGCCGTCGGGCAGCGTGAGCGGGGTGATCTCGTTCTCCCAGTGGCCCCGCTCGAGGGCGGCGACGGCACGGTTCTGGCTCCGCACGCCCCACTCGTCCTGGTCCTCACGGGACACGTTCTCGTACTGGGCGACGTTCTCGGCCGTCTGACCCATGGCGATGTAGAAGTCGGGCAATCCTTCCGGCGGCGCCCACGTCTCTGCACCGCCCTCCGACCGAGCGGCCGTGCGAGCGCCCGGCTCCTTGAAGAGCGGGTTCGGCGCGGTGTCGGACGCACCCGACGCGTACCGGCTGACCGCCTCGACGCCGGCCGAGATGAAGCAGTCGCCCTCGCCCGACTTGATGGCGTGAGCCGCCATGCGGATGGTCTGCAGGCTCGACGAGCAATAGCGGTTGACGGTGACGCCGGGGACGTCGTCGAGCCCTGCGAGCCCGGCCACGATGCGACCGATGTTGAACCCGGCCTCACCCGCCGGCTGGCCACACCCCATGATGAGGTCCTCGACGTCGGAGGCCTGCACCTCGGGCACCTTCTCCATCAGCGCGGTCACGATCTGCGCCGACATGTCGTCGGGACGCAGGTCGACCAGCGAGCCCTTTCCTGCGCGCCCGATCGGGCTCCGGGCGGTTGCGACGATCACTGCTTCGGTCATGGCCGCGAGCGTAGTTACCGGTCGGTAGCCGACCGAATCCGACGGCGCCGGCGGGCGTCAGTCGGGCAGCAGTGCCGACGGCAGGTCGCCGAGAGGCGGCACCGGTGCGCCGGTGCGCTGCACGGCCAGGGTCGTGCGGGCGCCGGCAGCCGCCGAACGGCGACGGGACGGTGCGGTCTCGCTCATCTCGGACGCGATGCGGGGTCCACTCGACGCCGCCTCGTCGAGAGCGCCGATCGCACGATCGACCGACTCGTCGACGTCCTCGGTGGACGGACCACCGCCGTCGACCGACACCTGCAGCACGATTCCCAGGGTCGACAACACCTCGGACTGGTCGATCTGGGCCCGGATCCGGTCGGCGACCGCGTCACCGGCGTCGGACGGCGATGCCGGGAGCAGCACGCAGAACTGCGCGTGCCCGTGCCGATAGACGATGTCGGTCGTGCGAACCGTGGCCATGATGATCCACGAGATGTGCTCGAGCACGGTGCCGTCACGGACACCGGCCTCGTCGCCGTGGTGCTTCCACGTCACGTCGAGGATGAGCGAGACGTTGTGGCGGTCGGACGAGTCGACGCTGGTCAGACGGTCGCCGTCGGTCACCCGACGAGCGGAAGGCGCGGGCGGGACGAGATCGACCGGGGGAATGTGATCGCGGTCTCGTCCGAATCCCACGGTGGGTCTCTCGGCACCGCTCCGAGACGACTTGAGTGAAGGACTCGTCTGGTCGAGCGACGCTCAGCGCGTGTCGACGACGCGGAACGACTCGGCGCTGGAGCCCTCGGGGAGTCCGTGTTGCTCGGCGATGGACTTCCACCAGTCGCGGACCCGCTCCTCCATCGCCTCGGGATCGCGGTGCTGGCTCACGTGGCACATGAGCGCCCGGATCTTCCGATCGAGGTTGGCGGTGATGTCGACCGCGTGCTCGCCGTTGGGCCCCAGACCGATCCACACCTCGTCGACCGACCAGTCGTCGAGCTCGGCGATCGGACGATCCGGGAACGCGAACGGATTCCGGGCGTCGGGGTACACCGCACACATCGTGGCCTCACCGGTGGCGATGTGATCGGGATGCGACCCATAGGTGGAGTCGAGGTTGCGCATGGGGTTCTGCGTGATGACCACCTGCGGCCGGACCTGACGGATCACCATGGCGATGTCGTGCCGCAGATCGAGATCGGCGACGACCGAACCGTCCATGTGGCCGAGGAAGTGCAGATCGTGCACACCGACCTCGGCGGCCGCCTTGGTCTGCTCCTCACGCCGGATGCGCGCCATCTCGTCGCGCGGGATCGTGTGGTCGAATCCGCCGGCCTGGCCGTCGGTGACCAGGCAGTAGACGACCTGGACGCCCGCATCGGTCAGGTTGGCGACGGTGCCCGCCGAGCCGAAGTCGACATCGTCGGGATGGGCCATGACCACGAGGACCCGTTCGATCTCGTCGGGCTGCAACATGGGGTCAGGCTACGGGCGGGCACGTACCATCGTGTCCCATGACGATCACCTCGGCGCTCCCTTCCCCGGTCCCGCTCGACGACATCGACCTGTCGAACATGGAGTTCTGGTCCGGGCCCCGGGAGATCCGTGAGGGCGCCTTCCGCACGCTGCGTGACACACCCGAGCCGCAGCACTTCAAGGAGCGGGTGCTCGAGGACTTCCCGTTCCCGCCCGGCGCCGGCTACTACGCGCTCGCCCGCCACGAGGACATCTGGCACGTCAGCCGGAACCCGAAGCTGTTCTGCTCGGGGCAGGGGTCGAACATCGGCGATCTCCCCCAGGAGATGAACGAGTTCTTCGGGTCGATGATCAACATGGACGACCCGAAGCACTTCCGGCTCCGGTCGATCGTGTCGAAGGGCTTCACGCCGAAGGAGATCGCGCAGGTCGAGGAGTACGTCAAGACCAAGGCGACCACGATCGTCGACCGGGTCATCGAACGGTTCCCCGAGAAGAACTGCGACTTCGTCGAGAACATCGCGGCGGCCCTCCCGCTCGAGATCATCTGCGACATGATGGGCATCCCCGCCGAGGACTACGCCCAGATCTTCAAGTGGACCAACACGATCCTCGGAGTCGGCGATCCCGAGTTCGTCACGAGCTACGAGGACCTCATGTCCGACTCGCTCGAGATGTTCACGTACGCCCAGAACCTGGGCCAGAGCCGTCGCGACGATCCGCAGGACGACATCACCACGGTGATGATGAACGCGGAGGTTGACGGCGAGCAGCTCACCGCTCAGGAGTTCGGTTCGTTCTTCATCCTCCTCGTCGTGGCCGGCAACGAGACCACCCGCAACTCGACGACCCACGGGATGAAGGCCCTCACCGATCACCCCGACCAGCGCGAGCTGCTCTACGGCGACTACGAGACGCACTCGAGGACCGCCGTCGACGAGATCGTCCGGTGGGCCACCCCGGTCATCCACTTCCGTCGGACCGCCACCGAGGACACCGACATCAACGGCTTCCCGGTCAAGGAGGGCGACAAGGTCGTGATGTTCTACTCCTCCGGCAACCGTGACGAGCGGGTGTTCGACGATCCGTACCGGTTCGACGTGACGCGATCGCTGCAGCCGGCTCAGGTCGGCTTCGGTGCGGGAGGACCGCACTTCTGCCTCGGCGCCAACCTCGCTCGCCGCCAGATGACGGTGATGTTCGACGAGATCCGCCGTCGGCTGCCCACGCTGCGCACGGTGGGCGAGCCCGAATACCTCGAGTCGAACTTCATCAACGGCATCAAGCGGCTGCAGTGTGAGTGGGACTGAACGAGAACGGGCGGAATCACCCGGACTCGTTCCGGCGCTCACCACGTTCGGCGCGTTTGCCTACGTCGGCTGGCTGCTGTTCGTCTTCCAGGTGCTCGAGCGCGTCTCGCAGGTCACGGCGAGCCGGGCGGCGGGAGTGTGGTCGCAGCGAGTCGAGACGCTGGCGTTCATCACGTTCATGCCGAACCTGATCGTGATCGCCCTCCCGGCAGCGGCGGCGATCGCGGCGACCACGTTGGCCGGCCCCACGCAGTCGCTCGAGTTGGCGATCCTGCTCCGCCTCGTCCGCTGGTCGGCCACCGCCATGGCCGCCATCGCCGTCCTCGGCGTCGTGTTCGTCATCTTCGAGGACGGCACCGACTCGCTCGGCACGATCGCCTTCCGCCTCGGCGGAGCCGTCGTCTGCGTCGGACTCGCCCAGCTGCTCCTGGCCGTCGGCCGTCTCTCCCCCGGCGGCTGAGCGACACACTGAGCGACAGAGTGGGTCAGGCACACACTGTCGCCGGCACCACCTGACGGCTGGCCGGGGGGTCAGGAGGTCAGGTGCCGAGGTCGCCGTGGCGGAAGTGGTTGCGGCAGAGCAGTTCGTAGCGGACCTGGTCGCCGAACAGCGGCTGCGCGTCGGAGTCGTCGGTGTCGCCGACGACCACGGTGTCGCCCTCGAACACGACGCGGCCGTTCACGACGCGGGCGTTGTGTGTGGCGCGAGCGCCGCACCAGCAGCGCGCCTCGACCTGCAGGGGGAGATGCTCGTCCGCGAGTTCGAGGAGTCGCTTCGTTCCGTCGAACAGCTCGCCGCGGAAGTCGGTGAGCAGTCCGAACGCGTACACGTCGACCTCGAGAGCGTCGACGACGCGGGCGAGCTGTTCGCACTGCCGCGGCGTGTAGAACTGCGCCTCGTCGCACACGAGGTAGTGGATCGGCCAGTTGTCCATCGCCAGGGCGTAGAGGTCGACGTCGGGAGTGACCTCGAATGCCGGAGCGGCCACGCCGAGGCGACTCGTGACCTGACGACCCTCACGGTCGAGCGTGGTGAGCAGGAGCCCGAAGAGGTCGCGATTGGCGAGGTTGTGATGGATCTGCAACGCCACGGTGCTCTTGCCCGAGCCCATCGTGCCGAAGTTGAACCGCAGCGTCGCCATGACGACGCGCGAACCTACTCGTCGTCGTTCCCGGACTGGGTGACACCACTGTCCTCGCGATCGACCACCGCCGGACCATCGATCCGGGTCACACGATCCCGGTCCTCGTTGGCCTCGGAATCGCTACAGGCCGACGCGCCGCCGGCGACGAGACCGGCCGCCACGACGATGACCCACACTCGCCGCATCACGACCGCACCAGCTCGTACGGGTCGAACGGATCGACCGGATCGGGCTGCAACTCCACGGTGACGCCGAGGCCCAGCCGCTCCGCGTGGTCGAGCGCCAGTTCGGCGGCCACGAGGTCTTCGAGCGCCCACCCGGTCGAGTCGAACACCGTCGGTCGATCCCGGTCGCCCTCGTGACGCTCGCGATCGCGGACGATGTCGGGCATCGCCGGGCCGATCTCGTCGGGCGTGAGCCGTTGGCACTCGCCCTCGAGAACGCACTGGTCGGGCACGTCGGGGACCACGAGCGAGCGGCGCAGGAGGTCGAGCGGAAGCTCGTACTTGCCGGGGAGGTCGGCGCCGACCGCGTTGACGTGGACCCACGGACGGTGATCGCGCGCCGCGACAACCGGGCCACCATCGGGATCGACCGACGTGGCGGTGCAGAGGACGTCGGCACGGGCGACGGCGAGCTCGGCGTCGTCGACCACCTCGACGTGGAGGTCGAGGCCGGCGCTCCGCAGTCGGGCGTCGAGCGACTCGGCGACGCCCGGGATGGCGTCGTAGGCGTAGACCTGCTCGATCGGACGCACCCGGCTGATCGCGTGGATCTGGGTCACGGCTTGGGCACCACTCCCGACCATGCCGATCACGTGCGCGTCCGGCACCGCGAGCACGTCGGTCATCACCGCCGACGCCGCACCGGTGCGAATGGCCGTGAGCAGGCTCGAGTCGCACAGCGCCGTCATGCGGCCGTCGGTGGTGTCGTACAGCGACGTGGTGGACAGCACGCTCGGTGAGCGACGCTCGATCGGGTTGGTCGGGTGGTACCCGACGACCTTGATCGACACCGACGACCCGGCGACGTGGGTCGGCATCCACTCGATGAGGCCCAGATCGGGCTTGGTGTAGCGGAAGCCGTCGCGCACCATCGTGTGCACCAGCTCGGGGTCGTGCGCAGCGAAGGTGGTGGCGAGCCGAGCGATCATCTCGTCCATCGCGGCGTCGAGCCCGACGTCGGCCACGATCCGCGCGACATCGGCCTGCGTGAGCACCCGTGTCGTTCTCATGCTCCTCCGCCTCCCCGCCGGGTGGTCGATCTCGACGTCGATGGACGTCGACTGACGTCGGGCGCCACCGTATCGACGGCCCAAGGGAGCAGGGTGGCAGCAACGCCACTCCGGTGTCGAACGGACGTCACGACGTGAGAAGCTCGCGCACGGTCGACTCGAGGATTCCGTCGCCGCGGGCTGCGTGTGCCGCAGCAGCCATGTCGGTGGCGGCATCGCCGAAGCCCGGCTCGTCGAGCACCCGGGAG